>NZ_JBHZGV010000017.1:0-3210 GCF_043359985.1 Comamonas trifloxystrobinivorans | reverse complement strand
CGGTGCCAAGAAGCCTAAGGCCAAGTAAGCCCTGGTTTTTTGATCGAATAAGTAGGTGCTGTGTCCCGCGTGGCGCGAGATTCAGCGTAGTGACCCGAAGCGCAAATGGTTTGCGTGGGTCGAGTAAGTGGGAGTCCATTTTGGCTCTCGCGGTGCCGGAGACGGTGCCAACTGAAGCATAGATTGAGGTGAAAAATGCCACGTCGTCGCGAAGTCCCCAAACGTGAAATTCTGCCGGATCCCAAGTTCGGCAATGTAGAGCTGTCCAAATTCATGAACGTGATCATGGAAGGCGGCAAGAAGGCAGTTGCAGAGCGCATCATTTACGGCGCTCTGGATCTGATCGAGAAGAAGCACCCAGGCAAAGATCCTCTGGAAGCTTTCGTGGTTGCCATCAACAACGTCAAGCCCATGGTCGAAGTGAAGTCCCGCCGCGTTGGTGGTGCCAACTACCAAGTGCCTGTGGAAGTGCGCCCTGTGCGTCGTCTGGCGCTGTCGATGCGCTGGATCAAGGAAGCCGCTCGCAAGCGCGGTGAAAAGTCGATGGCACAACGCCTGGCCAACGAGCTGCTGGAAGCCACCGAAGGCCGTGGCGGCGCGATGAAGCGTCGTGACGAAGTGCACCGCATGGCCGAAGCCAACAAGGCTTTCAGCCACTTCCGCTTCTAATCTGAGCGATCTCCCGATCCTCGCAAAGGCCGCCAGCAATCGATTTTTTGCTTGCGGCCTTGCTTGGATTCGGACTGCCCTCATATCGTAGGTCGATGCCTGCGCTACCAGCCCAGTCTGCATCACCTCCACCTCACTGATCAACAAAGGATCAATCATGGCTCGCAAGACCCCCATCGAGCGCTACCGCAATATCGGTATTTCTGCGCACATCGACGCAGGTAAAACCACCACGACCGAACGTATCCTGTTTTACACCGGCGTGACCCACAAGCTGGGCGAAGTGCACGACGGCGCTGCTACCACCGACTGGATGGAGCAAGAGCAAGAGCGCGGCATTACCATTACCTCCGCTGCAGTGACCTGCTTCTGGAAGGGCATGGACCTGTCGTACCCTGAGCACCGCTTCAACATCATCGACACCCCCGGCCACGTGGACTTCACGATTGAAGTGGAGCGTTCCATGCGCGTGCTGGACGGCGCTTGCATGGTGTACTGCGCTGTGGGCGGCGTGCAGCCCCAGTCTGAAACCGTGTGGCGTCAGGCTAACAAGTACAAGGTGCCTCGTCTGGCCTTTGTGAACAAGATGGACCGTACCGGTGCCAACTTCTTCAAGGTCTACGAGCAAATGAAGCTGCGCCTGAAGGCCAACCCCGTGCCCGTGGTGATCCCTATCGGCGCTGAAGACAACTTCAAGGGCGTGGTCGATCTGGTCAAGATGAAGGCCATCATCTGGGACGAAGCCTCGCAAGGCATGAAGTTCGAATACCAGGACATCCCTGCTGACTTGGTGGAAACCGCCAACAAGTGGCGCGAAAACCTGGTGGAAGCCGCTGCTGAAGCCTCGGAAGAGCTGATGAACAAGTACCTGGAAGAAGGTAACTTGAGCGAAGCCGAAGTCAAGGCCGGTATCCGTGCCCGTACGCTGTCGACCGAAATCCAGCCCATGCTGTGCGGCACCGCGTTCAAGAACAAGGGTGTGCAGCGCATGCTGGACGCCGTGATCGACTACCTGCCTTCGCCAGTGGACATCCCTGACGTGACGGGTACCGATCCTGACGACGAAGAAAAGAAGCTGAGCCGCAAGGCCGACGACAACGAAAAGTTCTCGGCTCTGGCGTTCAAGCTGATGACCGACCCGTTCGTGGGCCAGCTGACCTTTGTGCGCGTGTACTCGGGCGTTCTGTCCAAGGGCGACACCGTGTACAACTCGGTCAAGGGCAAGAAGGAACGTATCGGCCGTATCGTGCAGATGATGGCTAACGACCGTATCGAAGTGGACGAAATCCGCGCCGGTGACATTGCTGCTTGCGTGGGTCTGAAGGACGTGACGACCGGCGAAACGCTGTGCGACGTGGCCGCTCCGATCGTGCTGGAACGCATGGTGTTCCCTGAGCCCGTGATTGCACAGGCTGTGGAGCCCAAGTCCAAGGCTGACCAGGAAAAGATGGGTATCGCCCTGTCGCGCCTGGCCGCTGAAGATCCTTCGTTCCGCGTGCGTTCCGACGAAGAATCGGGCCAGACCATCATCGCCGGTATGGGCGAGCTGCACCTGGAAATTATCGTTGACCGCATGAAGCGCGAGTTCGGCGTGGAAGCCAACGTGGGCAAGCCCCAAGTGGCCTACCGCGAAACCATCCGCAAGACGGTCACCGACGTGGACGGCAAGTTCGTTCGCCAATCCGGTGGTAAGGGCCAGTACGGTCACGTGGTGCTGACGCTGGAACCCCAAGAAGCCGGCAAGGGCTTCGAGTTCGTCGACGAAATCAAGGGTGGCGTGGTTCCTCGCGAATACATCCCTGCGGTGGAAAAGGGCGTGATCGAGGCGCTGACCTCGGGCGTGCTGGCTGGCTACCCTGTGGTGGACGTCAAGGTGCGTCTGACCTTCGGTTCGTACCACGACGTGGACTCGAACGAAATGGCGTTCAAGATGGCCGCCATCTTCGGTTTCAAGGAAGGTGCTCGCAAGGCCAACCCCGTCATCCTCGAGCCTATGATGGCCGTGGAAGTGGAAACGCCTGAAGACTACGCCGGTACCGTGATGGGCGACTTGTCGTCGCGTCGCGGCATGGTGCAGGGCATGGAAGACATGGTCGGCGGTGGCAAGACCATCAAGGCCGAAGTGCCGCTGTCCGAAATGTTCGGCTACGCCACCTCGCTGCGCTCGCAAACGCAAGGCCGCGCTACGTACACGATGGAATTCAAGCACTACGCTGAAGCTCCTCGTAACGTGGCAGAAGCCATCGTTGCTGCTCGCGCCAAGGCCTAATAAAAGTAGCGTCAGCGCTTGTTAAACAAGCGCTGGCTGCTATCTTTTTCTTAGTTTTGTCTACGATCGGGTGCCGCTTTGTTTCCTGTGCGAAGCGATTTAGCAACCCGGTGTAGACGTTAAACCCAACACAGGTTTTGCTCTTTATTTGGAGAAATTCTCATGGCAAAAGGTAAATTCGAACGTACCAAGCCCCACGTGAACGTGGGCACCATCGGTCACGTTGACCACGGTAAGACCACCCTGACGGCTGCTATCGCTACCGTTCTGTC
>NZ_JBHZGV010000016.1:0-103976 GCF_043359985.1 Comamonas trifloxystrobinivorans | reverse complement strand
ACGTGATTTCTTCATGGTAGAGATTCTCCTGTGAGAGTCTCTACTTCTCAGCGCGCTGGAATTGCGGGGGGATTACCATGAGCGGAAAGTTTTGGCGTTCCGTGAATGCTTCAAACGGAAATTCGATGTTGAATATCTCCGTGAGTCGAACGAGATCGTTGATGCTATTCAGGAAGGAAAAGATCTCTGTTTCGCCGCGATAGCAGTCCTTCAGTTGAAAACCACGCCGGATTCGTGTCGCCAACTTGGATAGATCCTTGTCACTCTCGATGGTGATGCTCCGGATCGCTGATATTTTTTTGAGCGCTGTACTAAGTTTTCCAACGAGTCGCTGTATGGGATGAGTATTGGTGAAATGCAGGACCGGCTTTTGGCACCCATCCTTATGGCGGACCAAGGTGGGTATGGAGGTCATGGGGCGGTTGCGATTGGGAAGAATTTCCCGCCCGACGATGGCATTGATGCAGGTGGATTTGCCTGCTTTCATGGTGCCTACTACGGTCAATACAACATCGAGTGATTCGAGGCGCTGCACATGCTCCGTCAGCTTGGCAATTCGTTGCTTCACAAGCCGGGAGTTGATGGAGCGTTTTGACTGCACGGTTGCTTTTCTCTTTTGTGGGACAGTTTTCTTCATGCGTGGAACTTCGGCGAATTGGTGAGTGCGCGGTGCATTAGGTTTCAGTGTGAATGTGGAGCATTCATCGAAAAGGCTTGAAGTATTTGTCGATTAATGTTGCAAGGCGATCCGCTGATGTACCAGGCGTCTGGGTGTCCAACAGGTCGCTGCTACACCGAGGACATTGTTCGAAGTAGTCTTCGTTAGGTTTCAGGACGTCGGATGTCCCTGTGGATAGGTACTCCCAACCACACACGCTACATGTCCAACGTCTTGGGCCAATGGGTAAGACCATGGTGTCTCCTTCTTTTCCGTATGCATTCTCTGGCTAGCGGGACTCGCTCTCCCATGGGTATTCGTCGAGACTGAAGAAATTTCGCACTATGAAAGCGTTTGAAGCCTGTTTCGTGCTGTATTTTTTTTCTGATTCTCGCTTAGGAAATGGCTGATGTTCATGACTGGTTGCTAAATTTTTCTGAAGAGCTAATTTTTTTAAATTCGGACACCAGTTGTCCAATTCACCTATTACGATCCCCTTCATCGATCCGAAAACAGAAAAAACTCCCAACTGATGTCAATATCTTCAATGGATACAATAGCTTACAGACTTAGTGAGATTCTTCGCCGCCTGAATGCAGGAGAGGCACTTGTGATCAAACGCTTGGCGGATGAATTCAATGTCAATGAACGTACTGTTCGCAGAGATCTGAACCAGCGACTCAGCTTTCTGGACTTGGAGAAGAAAGGGAATCGCTATACGTTAGCTCGACACAAGTTGGGCATGTACAGTCAACATGATGTGCAGCGCATTGCTAGTCTTGCGGGTTTGCAAGGCATGTCGCCTCGTATGTCGACAGAGTTTGTTAGCGATTTGCTGGATGACAGTCTTCGTGGCACTTTGCTGTTGCATGAGGTGCGCGGAGAGCAAATAGCGCACAAAGCAATAGACGTTGAACAACTGGATGCAGCGATTAAAGCCCACCAAGTTGTCGAGTTTGTTTACCGAAAAACAGATGGTTCAGAAAAGCTGGTAACCGTCAATCCATACAAGATTGTGATCAGTGATGGTTCATGGTACTTACAGGCTACAGATGCAGGTAAGGTGAAGTCGTATGCGGTTGCGAGGATCGATCGTCTATTGATAAGCGATAAGCAGTTCACGCCTGATGAAACTGTACACACCTATCTCATGCGTGAAGACACGATCTGGCTGAATCAAGAAAAGACTAAGGTTGTGCTCAAGGTGGCTCCACCAGCTGCTTCTTATTTTGAGAGACGCCAACTTATTGGTAGTCAAAAAATTGAAATGACGCTTGAGGATGGCGAGATTCTGGTGTCTGGATTGATTGCACATCCCAACCAAATTTTTCCGGTGGTGCGCTATTGGATACCACACGTTCGAGTGATCAGCCCAGAAGGGCTGCAGGCGGAGTTGGAGACGCAGCTCAAGGCTTATTTAGGTTAGCGCAGTTAGCCTGCTAATCTATCTGTTATTTAGCTGGCCGCTGGATCTTATTCGTTGCTTTGTCTGCAAGGAGGTCGGAGTAGCCGCCAGACGTCAACATCCAAAGCTTGGGCCAGCCGTTCCATGTTTGATAGTGAAACATTCCAACGAGAGCGCTCCACTGCAGACACGTAGGTCCTGTCGAGATCGCTCTCCATTGCCAGCCGCTCTTGCGACCAGCCTTTTTCTACGCGCTTGAGACGTACCCAATAGGCCAGGACATCGCGCAGGTTGTCCGGGTCGGGCAGTTGAGTGGGAGCTTGAGGTTTGGCAGACACTCGCTAAGAATGCAGTTCTGATACATTTGCATCTACGGAGTTTGCTTCACATATTAAAGTTTGACTCGTATCAATTGCGTCTGTCGTTCAAGTATCCAGCTGAGCTCGAACGGGCGGTACAAGCCAGGTGGCGGGCTAGAGAAGTGCTTGTCCAAGCTGGCCGATCCAGCGTTGTCATTGATGTGACTTTGCTGCGCTGACATGGTCAACAGATGGGACATCAGTGCGTTTTCATTTGATGAGTTTGCTTCTCTAATGAGGCTTTGAATGGGTGAGGAAATGTGCTCCTCGCTGTTTTCTGAACGAAGGCATTGGCTACTAGGAAGGGCTGTCTGTGGAAGATAAATTCAACATCGTTTTGAGCGGAAAGAGTCCAACGGCGGATAGAGAGCAGGTGGCGCAAAAGCTGGCTGCTCTTTTCAAATGCTCTGCAGAGCAAACGATGTCTTTGCTGGCGCAGCAGTCTGTGGTGGTCAAACGTAATGTTCTGGCAGCAGTGGCTGAGAAGTACAAGCGGGCCATTGATGGAACAGGTGCTCAATGTGTGATTCAGCCTGTGTTTCAAGAGGCTGCACTTGAATTTGATGTGCCACCAGCATGCAAGCTAATTGCCGACATGTCTGCGCATAACGGGCCTGCAGCGCCTGCAGCACCCGCTGTGGTTCGGCCGGTATCTGCTCCTATTCCATCTGCTCCAGCGGCACAAGTTGCCTCCGTGTCAGGCGCTCTCACACACCAAGAGGCCGTTGAAATCTTTGTAGGCAAGAACTACGACTACTTCGAGCGCAAGTGGCTGCAAGCGTCGCAGCACAAGCACAAGCATGCATGGAGTTGGGCCGCATTTCTCGCGGGGTTTGGCTGGATGGCTTATCGCAAGATGTACTGGTACTACGGCGCTTTTGTTGTGTTTGTGCTGGTGCAGATTCTGGCTGAGGCCTTTCTTGGACTGCCTCCAGCAGTGTCCAACGGCGCCAACATCGGTGTCGGAATTGCTTTTGGCATGAAGGGCAACGTTTGGTACCAAGCCTTTGTCGATAAAAAAGTGAGCCAGATTCTGGCAATTCATACGCCAGACCAGGCTCGCCTGGAGCTTGCACGACAAGGCGGCACCAACATCGGTATTGCAATCGGGCTGGTTGTTGCAGCGTTGGTTCTGCTGGGCTGCATTGTTTTGTTGCTTGAAGGTTGATCGTGGTGACTGGCGGCTGCTTTTTTGCCTATCGAGTCGCCTCACACAAAACCTTGTTCCTGGGCTTTTGCTATTGCGCACCGCTGGTGCACCAAGCCCTGCCGGTCTCACGGCGAGTACCTCTGTGCACTTCTTCACGCGCAGAAGTCGTGAGCCTTTTCTCCAAGTTTTTATTCCTGGGACTCCCTATGAAACTCCACAAGCTTGGAGCGGCGCTTGCTGCCGCTCTCATGTTGTCTGCCTGCTCCGAAGGCATGAGCCATCGCATGTCAGAACTTGCTGATCGTGCAAAAGCAAAGTTGGGTATTGGCAGCAAGCCGCAGAAGGCTGCAGATGTGCCAGACCCTCAAGACCCGTTAGCCAAGTTGCTCTCCAACGAAACCATTGGGCTGAATCTGGCCTTTTTGGAAAAGCAGATTGGCCCGGCCATGCGTTCGGACAACCAGCTGCACCTGTTCAAAGTCCAAGGCTGCGAGGTAGGGCTCAGGACAGATGCTGAGAATAGAGTGATTCGTGCAGTGCAGGTGGCCATCACTCCCAGCTGCGATGTCGATGTGAGTGGCCTATTGGGTCTTCAAGCGCCAATGCGGTTGAAGGACCTGACTTTCGGAGCGTTTGATGCGGCAACTCCCACTGGGCAATACGTGGCCGATTGCCTTAGGGGTTGCGGCAATGCCTATGTGCCAGGCATCTACTTGGTGGTTGAGGCAAGCCGGGCTCAGCAAAACCGAACCGTCATGCTGTCGGTGCCCATGGAGTCAGATGCAGTCCTGACAGCGGCAGAGCCATGGATAGATGCCATGGTGGCCAAAGAGGGTGAAGACTGGGTCATCTTCGATCAAGGGTTCAACTGCACTCCGCAGAAGTACCGAAGTGTAGCTGCTCAGGCGCTGGCAGCCGTCAAGCCCCAGCTTATGACGTTTGGGGATGGCTTGGAGTACCCGCAATGTGCTGGCCAAACGGCTGCAGTCGCTGCGCCATCAGCCGCACAGGCCTCTACGGCAGTGATTGCTATCCCTCAGCCGCGTGGAAGCTGCGATATGACCTACGACGAACTTCTCACATCCCTGGGCCTGGTTCCAAAAGAAACCTTGGTGCACGGTCCTGACGAGCCTGATTTCACCGGCTTCGGATGCCCTTACCGAATCACTCCAGCACCTGGAACGATGGCTGCCAAAGGATCAGCGGTGTCTTTCCGGGTTGGATGGGAGCAGCAGTAATCCCAAAGCCAATCAATCACCACGTTTAATAACGTAATTGAACAACCTGATTCCCCACTGGGAAGGATTTATTGGACCGTAAAGGAAAATCTATGAAAAAACTAAGCATCTTGCTGACTGGCTCTGTGTTTGTGCTGGCTGCATGTGGCAAAAGTCCCATTGATATCGTTAAAGACAGCTATATAGATAGAGCAAGGACTTTGACGGTCAATAACGGCTTGAGCAAGCGTCCATTGTGTCGCAATACCAAGTGGGAATCGTTTAAAGATGAGAAGGGGCGAATGCTGGTGCAGTACAGCTGCGAGATCGTTGATGGTGATGACTTCTTGAAGCCGATTCGCGATGAGGCTATACATAACTCGAACATGTACTATGAACGAGATCTCAAAAATGCCAATAAAATGTATGAGGAGCAAAAGCAGAAGATTGAAGAAGACTTTCCCAACCTGCGTGGAAGCATTGAGCATTGGCAGGGAGTGGTAGAAAAGTATCAGTCACTTCCCACCCTCAAGTTCGATGAACGAGCACGCATGGGAGCTGCTCAGAGTGAGGTGAAGCGCTACGAAGAGCTTCTCTGGCGTTCAAGAAAGGATGCCAATTCGTACCTGGAAAATGCCACTAGAGCTATACAGACTGCAAAGAAAGAAATGGCAGGCAAAGAAGCAGAGAAGAATGGTTTTAAAAACTATCCCGTGTACAAAAATGCAACAGAGCTGTTTCAGTGGGTGATTAATGCCGAGGGCTATGCGCTTCTGGCATATGGAGAGATTCAGGTTGAGGATGAATCAGGTCAGGAAAAGACTTTCATTAAGTACACCAGACCTGAGGAAGTGTTGGTGTTTGCATCCCAAGCTAAACAAGGTGAAATTGTCGAATATACTCGTGCCATGGGAATGGCTTCTTTTATTGAAAGGATAGTGAGATAGTCTTATTTGTTTATTTATTCTATTGATTTAATACCAATTCATATTAATAACATAAATACCTGCATAGCTTGGCATGAATGTTTATGGTATTTAAGGAGTGAACTTGGGGATTTGCTGGTGAAAGTGGTGTTGAATGCCACTTTCCCTTTGAAAAGTTATTTCCGTAACATTGGTGTTGATGCGGATATTTTGATGGTCGCACGCTGCTTCGGCATTGCGCCTGCCAAGTGGTGGTTTGAAAGGCTGCTTGCTTTCAAAGAGCCCGGTCTTAGGTGATGGAGCGGACTGATTGCTGCAGGTTCCTGGCAGTCGAGTCTGCAGCGATCTGTTGACCTCAGTGGTCTGGGGTGTGACGAGCATGGTGGAGTTGTATGCCTCGAAGCGGTAACAACTTTGCTCGTGTACCAGGCTGATGGATGCCTCGACTTTTGCTTTTCGTCAGGGCAACTGAGCTTGGGGTGGGGATCGAGTAGAGGGTGGGACCCTATCGTTTTTGACCAATACCGTCCAAAACAGTGCAGCTACAGCAAAGTTTTTTTGGTAGAAAGGATGGTATAAAGAAAATGAAAAATGGCCACAAGGGCCATCTTTACTAGGTGTCTGGCGGAGAGAGAGGGATTCGAACCCTCGGTAGGCTATTAACCTACACACGCTTTCCAGGCGTGCGACTTAAACCGCTCATCCATCTCTCCGGGAAGCCGCTATTCTAGCAGCGTTTTTGGGGCTCTCGGGAAAGCGCGGCGATTTATTGTGGGCTACCGCCTTGGCGGTCACTCTTGCTGGCGTTGTTTGGGTGCCTACGTGTTTGCTGCTTGTGCCTGCCCAGCATGCCGCTCCAGCTCTGTCACCACTTGGAGTACCGTTTGCAAATGCGCCTGGCGGTGGTCGGCTTGCAGGCAGCCTGGCCAGAACTGTTCGTCAAACACTTGGCGCAAGGCGGGCTCTAGCGCTACGCCGGTGGCGCGCAAGGCAATTGTGGCCTCGGCGGTGCTGTAATACTCGCCGCTCATGCCTTCTTGCACATTGCAGCCGGTGCCCATGGGGTCGGTCTGCCATAGCAGCAGGCTCAGGGTAGATACGTCCAGCAGCGGGCCGGGCAAGCGGGGCTTCATGGTGCGCAGCACCCGCAGGCGCTGCTGGGTTTGCAGCTCTCGGCTCAGTTGGGCGATATGCGCTTGGCGCAGCTCTGGCGGCACATTGGCTGCGTCAAAGCGGGCCGCAAAGGCCTGGCTTACCGCTTGCTGCGCGGGGCTGCCGTTGGCGAGCAATTGCACAATGGTTTCGGCCTCGTTCAGGTACTCGAACTCTCCGACGATTTCGGTGCCGTCAAACCAGCCGCAACCGGTTTGCGCAATATCCATCTGCACCAGGATGTGGTTGAGAAAATCTTTGTCCATGCCTGTCTCTTTGTAGCGATGGCACAGCGTAGCGCCCGATGGTGACAGGGCGTGTCAGCGCGCGTCAGTGGTGCGGGCAGGGCGCAGCACAAACAGGCCAGCGGGCAAATATGCCGCTGGCCTGATGGCTTAGCCCCGGCTTAGCTGAGGCAGGCTATTTACGCAGACAAAGACTCTGGCGTTAACTCTGCCGCTGGCATGGCGGCACGCAGCTCGGCCAAAGTGGCGTCCAGCTTGCCCATGCAGGCGAGCGATGCCTGGTTAACCGCGTTTACCAGCGCACCCAATTGCTCGGGCGGTGGTGCAGATTCGTCGGGAGAGAAAGACAGCAGCCATTCCAGCCCTTCATACGCTTGCAGCGTGTAGCGCAAACGTTCTGCGGCATCTACCGCGTTGTAGATCAGCGATGCGGCAGTGCTTGCCTGCAAAGCGGTGGGTTTGTTTGGCACAGCGTTGGGGCTGCCGTGGGAGAGAGTAGGCATGGTCTTGGCTCCTTCGGGAATCAAGCAAGGGAACCACCGTTTGTGTTTTGAAGCGCATAGGGTGGGTGAGATGTTCAAAACACGTCCGAAGCCGTGCGCCCAACCTCGCGGCGTGGGCCATCTCACCCAAAACCGGCGGAGCAGGTGCGTGCGCACCCGCCCAGAATTTGGGCATGACGAAACCCCGCTTGAAGGTGGGGGTTGCAACCTTTCGGATGTGGTGTTTTGAAGCACCGGGCCTTACGGCTTGCGAGCAGTTTAGCCCAAACCTGTGGCCGGGGCGCTGCAAATATCGTGCTGCGCAAAGCTATTTTTGGGCGAAGCCTGGGCGCTGACAGCACCTGTCAGCGGCGCAAGGCACATTGAAGTTGTTGCCGCGAAGCGAATGCCGCCAGGCCCGGTCCGTAACAGAAAGCCGGGCCGCCAGGAAGAAAGCACTGGTCAAGCAGCGTTCGCCGGCCACTTTGGTGAAAGGAAGCCACGCAAACCATGTACCCAACCCGCAAGCGCCAAATTTGCCAGTTCAGCCACGAGGGCCTGCAATACCGCATTTACCTGTTTGAGGACGGCGAGATTGCCTTCACCGTCTACGGCAATGCCGAGCGCCTAGGCCTGGTCAGCCAAGAAGATCTGCGCTGGAACTGGGATTGGGTGGCAAGCCTCCCCGTGGAGCAAGAAACCTCTCAGCTCGTCAACACCCACGCCCAACCCCTGCGCGCCCTGCGCACCATCGCCCTGCGCCTGGCGCAATACCTGCAAAAACACCGCCCCCACTTCTTCTACTACCGCGTACCCAACGACCCCCGCCAAGCCCGCATCTACAACACGCTCGCGCGCCGGCATGCCGATGTGGCGGCCTTGTATGAACGGGTTTGGGATGGGGACGGGGGGATGGCGGTTTTTAGTTTGCGGGAGGGAGGTGTTGGGGCTTCAGACCGCTGCGAACCATCTTGTTGTGTCGTGTGATCTTGTCCTTGATGCGAGCGGATGTGCGTGACTCAGGCATTGCCAAGCATCGGAGTCGCTTAACTCAGCTGTGGAGCAGGCTATCATCCATTTCGGCAACCATCTTGTTCAGAAAAGGTATGAAATGGATCAGGTCATCCAACGGTTGCGTCAGTTTCGTGACGAGCGCAATTGGCAGCAATTCCATAACCCTAAAGATTTGGCACTGGCGCTCAGCATAGAAGCCAGCGAGCTTCTGGAGGCTTTCCTGTGGAAGGCTCCAGAAGCGGCCAATCCCGAGAAGGTAAAGGAAGAATTGGCGGATGTATTGGCTTATGCGCTGCTGCTGTCCGATGCGTATAACTTTGATATCGAGAAAATTGTTCTGGAAAAAATAGAAAAAAATGCAGAAAAATATCCCGTTGATAAAGCAAAGGGAAATGCAAAAAAATACAATGAACTATGAATAATGCCAGTCTAGTAGAAGTAAATAGATATCAGTTTTCTGTGCAAGCATTGGCGGAAATGCAGAATAATGCTTTTGCTGCCGATAACTGGCCACTTGTATACATTTTAAGCGACACGGGGTCGCGTAAAGCCTATGTAGGGGAGACTGCGGATACGATCACGCGGCTGGGAACGCACCTGAAGCACAGTGAAAAACAGAAATTGTCTACCGTGCATCTTGTAAGCAGTGGACGGTTCAATAAATCTGCAACTTTGGACATTGAGTCGTCGCTGATCAAGTACATGTTTGCTGATGGCACTTTCAAGTTGTTGAATGGTAACCTGGGCTTGAGTGACCACAGCTACTACCAAAGAGACGAGCTTTATTTAAAGATATTCCGCGAAGCTTGGGATAAGTTGCGTAGCCATGGTGTTGTGAGAAAATCGATTGAGGTGATCGATAACTCCGATGTTTTTAAATACTCGCCGTACAAATCGCTATCCGCTGATCAACAGCAAGGGCTGATAGAAATAATGAGGGCGCTGGTTGATCCTCAGCTGAAAAACACCGTCGTTCAAGGTGGAGCTGGTACCGGTAAGTCTGTTTTGGCTATTTTTCTTTTCAAGCTCATTCACACCGATGTGGATGATTTGGATTTGCGTGAATTTTCCGACGAGGAAATGGAGTTACGCGAGTTGTTGAAGGAGATAAAAGAGCGCTTTCCTAAGCCTCGGATGGCCTTGGTGGTGCCAATGGGGTCATTCCGAAGTACGCTGAAGAAGGCGTTCAGGAATGTTGTCAACTTGCACCCCAATATGGTTATCAGTCCTTCAGAGCTGGCTCAGCAACGTTACGACATTGTTTTGGTGGACGAGTCGCATCGTTTGCGCAAACGAGTCAATCTGGGCTCATATTATGGTTATTTTGATAAGGCAAGTAAAAAGCTTGATCTTGACCCTTACACGTGCAGTGAAGTTGATTGGGTTGTTCGCCAGTCAGATAAAGCAGTTTTCTTTTACGATCCAAATCAGAGTATCAAACCATCGGATGCCAATGCATCTGACTTCGACAATATCAAGGCTTTGTCAGACACCAAGGTGATGACGCTGGTGTCACAGTTCCGGGTTCGTGCGGGGCGGGACTATGTGCGGTTCGTAAATGGTCTTCTGCATTTGCAACTGGGGGCGACAGAAAAATTCAACTCCAGTAAGTACGAGTTTTTGGTGTTCGATGAGCTGCCTGACATGGTTCGGGAGATAGCGCAGCGCAATGCCAGCTACGGCTTGGCGCGTTTGGTAGCTGGGTATTCATGGGAGTGGATATCTCAAAAAGACAAAGACTTATACGACATTGAAATTGGTGAAGTCCAACTTCGCTGGAATAGTACGAATACAGATTGGATCAATACGAAGAATGCCGAAAATGAGGTTGGCTGTATTCATACAACCCAAGGCTATGACTTGAACTACACTGGGGTCATTTTTGGCAACGAAATTCGTTATGACAAGGCATCAGGTCAGATTGTCATTGAAAAAGAGAATTACCACGACCGCAACGGGAAGCAGACAATCAAGGACCCGGATGCGCTCAAAAAATATATTCTGAATATTTATCAAACCATCATGCTGCGGGGCATACGAGGCACATTTGTCTATGCATGCGATGATGCCTTGCGAGCTTATTTGAAGCAGCATGTGGAGAGCTATAAATCCAATGTTGTTGCCTTCCCTGAGGTTGCTGTGCAGCTGACGCCATATGTCAACGCAGTTCCACTCTATGACTTACAAGCTGCAGCAGGTGGCTTCAGTGCGCTTCAGCATGCGGAGCACGAGAAATGGGTCGCTGTGCCCGAGAACATGCCCGTAGGGAAGGATATTTTTGCCTGCCATGTGGTTGGTGAATCCATGAACCAGATCATTCCCAATGGTGCTGTCTGCTTGTTTCGCATGAATCCAGGCGGTAGCCGAAACGGGAAAATTGTATTGGTGGAATCCGACAATGCTTTTGATGGCGACAGTGGCTCGCACTACACGGTGAAAGAGTATCAGAGCTTCAAAGTGCAGACTGAAGATGGCTTTGAGAATAAAAAAATTATTTTGAAGCCGCGTTCTAGCGATACATCGATCACTTCGATTGAGCTTGGCGCGAATGACGAAGATCAGTACCGTGTGGTGGGTGAGTTTTTGGCGGTGATTGTTTAAGAATCGTTTTTGCCACGCTTTACCAGCGAGGCAGCCCCGCAAGCTGCATAGCCAACCGTAGCTCGCTGTGTAATATTTCCAGTGCTCGATCAGCGCCACGTTGGCCGTCGGCGCAAGCGCCCCACAGTGCGGCCCGGCCTACGGCGACGGCGTTGGCGCCTTGGGTTCTGGCTTTGAGGGCGTCTACGCCGCGGCGAATGCCGGAATCCAAAATGATCGGCACTTGTGCGCCCACCGCTGCGCGCACTTGGGCGAGCGCGGTGACCGAGGCAACGGCGCCGTCGAGCTGGCGGCCGCCGTGGTTGGAGACCCAGAGCCCATCCACGCCTTCGGAGAAGGCGCGAACCGAGTCTTCCGGGTGCAGTATTCCTTTGAGCCACAGGGGGCCGCGCCAGGCTTCGCGCAGGCGCTGCAGGCCGCTCCAGGTGAAGGCAGCATCCAGGTTTTGGCCCACACGGGCGGCAATGGTAATGCCTGCAGATTCATCACCCAGTGCGCCTTGCACATTGGCAAACTGAGGTGCTCCGGCGCGCAGCATGCGCAGGCTCCAGCCCGGGTGGGTGATGCCGTCCCACACCAAGCGGGCATTGAGTTTGGGCGGTACGGAGATGCCATTGCGCAAGTCTTTTTCTCGCTTGCCGCCGGCTTGCAGGTCTACCGTTACTACCAGCGCCTGGTAGCCCAGTGTTTGGGCTTTGCGCAGCAGTTGAAGGTTGAAGTCGTGGTTTTTCAGCACATACAGCTGAAACCATTTGGGCGCATGGGTGGCTGCGGCAATGGCTTCCATGCTGGCGGTGGACATGGTCGACAAGGTGTAGATGGCGCCCACTTTGGCTGCGGCGTTGGCCAGCATGAAATCTGCACCCGGCCGCCCCAGCGCACAAGACCCCATGGGGGCGACCACAAAGGGCGTGGCGAGCGCGCTGCCGGTTAGAGTGCAACCGGTGTCTGGTGCCGATACATCGGTCAGCACACGTGGCCACAGCTCAATGGCCTGCAGGGCTTCGCGGTTGCGGCGCAGGCTGATTTCGTCCTCGGCGCCACCGTCGATAAATGCAAATACTGAGCGCGGTAATTTTTGCCGTGCGCGTTGGCGCAGGTCTTCGATGGAGATGGCCTGTTTCATGGGCTGGGGCGTTGTAGCAAGCCTGGGCCGGATGCCAGGCTGTTGCCTTGTTGGGCGAGGCGGTATGCGGCTTCGCTGAGCAGTTGGTAGATGTGGCCGGCATCGGCAGACCAGTCAGACACTGCTTGCATTTGGGTCTGCACGGTTTTTGCATCGCCTCTGGCGGCCGGGCCCGTGATGGCTTTGGGCGGGCCCAGTGCTAGTGCATTGCGCACGCTGGTTTCAAGCAGTTGGCGGTTGAGTGGTGCAATCACTTCATCTGGCAGGCCCGCGCTGCGCCAGGCTTGTTGTGCCATGTCTTGCAGCGCGATGGTGAAGTTGCTGCAGAAAACGGCGGCTGCGTGGTAGAGCACTTTGGTGCTGGCGTCCAGGCTGAAGACCTGGCCGCCAATGGCAGCCATCGCTTCGTTGAGCCAGCGTGCCGCAGTTTCGTCGCCTTCAATGCCGCATAAAGTGCCTGAGAACTGCCGCACTGCCTGCGCCGGGTTGGCAAAGTTGAGCGCTGGGTGCACAGACGCTACCGACCAACCCAGTTGCCGCAGTGCGGCCAGTTTGTCTGATGCGCAAAAGCCGCTGCAGTGGAAAGCGATGGCAGGCGGCCAGCCTGAGCGCTGCGCCAGTTCTGCCAAGGCGTTGGCGGTGTTTTCGATGGACGAATCGGGCACGCCAATCAGCCAAATGTCGCTGGCGCTTAACGCTGCAAATTCACTGAGAGCAGTGCCTTGGCCGATGAAGGAGGCTGCTTCTTCAGCATGCGCTTGTTGGCGGCAGAACACCTGGTGCGCACGCAGCCCCAGTTTTTGCACCAGCAGATGCGCCAAGGTTTGGCCCACGCGCCCTGCGCCAACCACAGAGAGCCGAGCGCCGTTGCCTGCAGGCGGGGCGGGGACGGCACTCATTTTTTGCGCCGTACGTTGGCGACGTAGTTGTCAAAAGGCAAGTCGCAATACTGTTGCCAGGCGGCTTGCATGTCTCGGAACTTGAGCCATTCGACAAAGATTTTCTTGAAGGCCGGGCTTTGCGCGGCCAGCTCGTCAAACAGCTCGTGCGTGGCTTTGTAGCTGGCATCCATGACTGATTTGGGGAACGCACGCAGCTGCGCGCCACCTTGGATGAGGCGCAACAAGGCAAGCGGGTTGGATGTGTCGTACTTGGCGGTGCACCACTGGTTGGCCTCGGCAGTGGCTGCCCGAATGGCGGCCTGGTAGGTTTTGGGCAGCGCGTTCCAGGCCTTTTGGTTGACGAAGAAGTTGAGTGTGGCGGTGCCTTCCCACCAGCCGGGGTAGTAATAGTATTTGGCTACGCGTTGCAGGCCGAGTTTTTCGTCGTCATAGGGGCCTACAAATTCGGCGGCATCGAGCACGCCTTTCTCCAGCGCCTGGTAAAGATCGCCGGTGGCCAATTGCTGCGGCACCACGCCCAGTTTGGCCAGCGCCATGCCGGCGAGCCCACCAACGCGGAACTTGAGGCCTTTGAAGTCTTCGGGCGCCTTGATTTCCTTGCGGTACCAGCCCGCCATTTGCGCGCCAGTATTGCCAATGGGGAAGTTGAGCAGTCCGTAGCCGTTGTAGAACTCGTTGAGCAGCTCCAGCCCGCCACCGGTATAGAACCAGGCGTTCTGCCCGCGGGCGTTCAAACCAAAGGGCAGGGCGGTGCCAAAGCCAAAGGCCGGGTCTTTGCCAATGAAGAAGTAGCTGGCGCTGTGGCCAGCTTCTACCGAGCCGTTTTGTACCGCATCCAGCACACCCAGTGCTGGCACCAGTTCGCCCGCAGGGTGCACGGAGATTTGGAACTTGCCGTCCGTCAACTCGGCCACCCGTTTGGCGGCCATGTCCATGGCACCGTAAATGGTGTCCAGCGTTTTGGGGTAGCTGGATGCCACCCGCCAGCGGATGGCGGGCTGCGATTGGGCGTGAACTGCAGGCGCTGCAACCACTGCAGCACCAGCAGCCAATGAGGCAGAGCTGGAAATAAAACGGCGGCGTTCCATGGTGTCTCCTTTTGGTGTCGGGCTTGCAGTTGTGCACTGTTCCCGTTTATTGGCGCAACCAGTGTAGAGGCGAGGCCGTTTTGCTCTGCCACATTTGCGACGGCGGTGTTGTGCTTTTGCATTGGGGCGGGGGCAGAGCACGCCGCCAAATGCAGCACCTTGCTTTACGGCAGGATTTTGAATTGAGCTTGCGAGTGGAGTATGGGACCGGCCCCATGCCTGACGCCTACCCGGCCTGCCGTTTCAGAAACTCTGGGATCTGAGGCGCATTGGCTAAGCCTTCTGCGTACACCCGCGCTTGCGCTGCGTCGTAGCGTTGTTGCAGCTCCAGAAAGCGCTTTACCAGCAGCGAATCACCACGCATCAACTCCAGCCCATATTGCGCCCGGAATGCCAAAAGCGCGCCCCGCACCCGCTCAAGCTCAGCAGCGGCTTCTTGCGATGTGTATGCAGCGTTCAGGCTTTGGTAGTTGATGCTCATGGCGGCCATGTTAGGTTGAAGGTGGTTGTCGGTGTGGCGTACTGACAAGTGAAGGCGGGTGCAGTGCCGTAGGTAATAGAGGCGCTTTGTGTGGTGTGTGTTGGCCACGAATATTGATGTGAGTATCTCTACTTTTTTAGTGCTCGGCGCATGCGATTGGCAATGGCGTAAACGAACGGCTACAGTCGAGCTGCAAACGCCTCAAGCCCCGATTGCAAATTTGGCGTCGTTGGCGGGCGAAGTGTAGGAGAGCAACCTATGAACAAAATCAGGCCAGGAGATCTGCCCACCCTTTGACATGGCAGAGCACCTGAAAACGGATGAGGATGTGGCGGCTTACCTATCCTTGGTGCTGGAAGAGGATGACCCCGCAGAGCTGGCGCATGCGCTTGGTGTAATTGCCCGTGCCCGTAGCCTGAACGAGATGGCGAGTGCACGCAAATCTTGATGCAATCACGGCCCAGTTGCACGCCACGGCCTGCCGCACCCGGATACATTAGGCTCAACCAAGGAGCTTATGCATGATTGATGGACTGATTTCGGGAAAGCTGCACGGCACGCCTGCAGAACGCATCAGTAAAACCGGGAAACCGTTCGCGCTTGCCAAGGTGCGGGCAGCGGCGGGCGATGGAGAGATTCTGTTTGTGAACGTGATCGCCTTTGATGACGCACCGGTGGCCGCGCTGTTGGGTTTGAGCGATGGCGACAGCGTGGCATTGGCTGGCAGCCTGACGCCTAAGGTCTGGGTAGACCGCGAAGGCCAGCACCGCCCCAGCTTGGATATGGTGGCACAACAGGTGCTGACGGCCTACCACGTGCAGCGCAAGCGCCGCGCCATGCAGCCCGCGGGCCAAGCGCCGCGTCAAGATGGGTTGGACGACGGCCAAGCGCTTGATTTTTGAGTGAGCCGTGCTATGCATCGTTAGATGCATGGTGGCAACACAGGCTGGAAACAAAAAACCCCGCTATGCAAAACATAGCGGGGTTTCTTACTGTCGTGGTGCCGGAGACATGAATCGAACACGCGACCTTCTCATTACGAACTCCAGCACTAACTGTTTCCAATTGCTGCCAATTGTTGTCTTCACTCTAGACGGCGTGATTTTAACAGCCCGCAACAATCGGGATTTATGCCGAAATTTGGCAGCAACTGTGACATAGCTGTGACGCGGAGGACGCCCCCAACTAGGCATCAATGCACATTGATGCCGGCTCTTTCGGCATGAGCAAAATTTGGCTACGGTGCTAACAATTGCAATGTTCCAAATGAGGCAAAGCATGGCTGGAAGAACCAAAAAAGTACCCAAGAACTCCAGAGAGCTCTCACCTCGTCAGTGGGCATGGGAGTTTCTACGATTCAACCCTGCGTATCGCGCGGCCTACGCCGAATGGATAAGTCTCCCTTTGTCTGTGCGAGATCTGAAGAGGGCAGCTGGGGGAATGCCCTTGTTGGCATGCCCACCGGAAACCTCTATGTCGCTATTCTTTTCTCAGCCTGAGGCATTAAACGGAGAAACCGTAGGAGATTGGATTATCCGGACTGAAGAGAGTAGGCGTGAAGGCTGGTCTGTAGGCCATGCACCCTCCGTCACTCCGCAAGCGCAGTTTGGGATCAGTAAGTGGATAGACCCTGAAATAACCCCGTTGCCTAAAGCTGATGAGAATATATTTGGTAGATTGACCGTAGATGTCTTCGCTGAATTGAATGATCGAGAACATCCACGTCAAAAGCCTCTGGCCGTTACTGTGGTTGATATTAAAAAAACTGAGGTGGTAGTGAAAATTGATGTTTTGCATCCTATAGGTTTTTTGAATGAGTCTATTCGTCAAATTGTTTTGAAGCAGAGAGAGTTGCTTCAGCGAATAGGCATTACATCCCTGGATTCATACGAAGGCGTAAAGTCGTTTAATCCCGCTGGTGTGTATGAAGCCTACGTAAAAATTCTTCAAAGAATTAAAAATGGTGAGTCAAAGCATGAAATTATCCATGTAACTCCAGAAGGAGAGCGTGTTGCTTCATATGACTCATATGCGGTCCGTACAAAAAAGCAGTACCCAGTGGCGTTGGAGCTTAGAGATGAGGGCTATAGGCACATCGCTTATTACGACGATTTCATTGGGCAGGTGAGGGGTGCGTAGGGCCGGGAAAATTTAGTAAAGCATCCTTTCCCTTGGAGACATTGGCAGTGCTGGGCATCATTGTCAAAGGTTGAGCAAATTCTCTCAACCACTACCGATGTATCTAAGGAGCTTTATGAATTCACATTTCTCACCTGGTGTAAGTGCGGGATATGAAAGTGCGTTTGCCAGATTTTTGTCGAAGAAGAGTTTTAGGAGCGTTCCGTCCAAGATCGAAAAAGAAATCTTGACGGAATTTCACGGCGGCTCTGAGGGTAAAAAGTGGCTCTCAGTTCAGCAGCTTTCTTTGAAACACCCTGTCTTTACTGAAAATTCTCTGCGTGCATTGATATTTGCATCCAAGCCTCGATTGCGTGCGCGTGGCAAGGGTGGGGATGACGTTATTCCAGGCAATGGTCTTGCTCACGCAATTCGCAAAGTAGGTCGTCGAGTCCTGATCGACGAGCTTGCTTTCATGGAGTGGGTTGACTCTCGTCCCACTGTCAAATAAATCACTGGTTTCATATCTATTTGATCCATGCTGTGCATGGACTGGAGAAGTCATGTCTGAAATTAATGGAAATACCGAAAAAAATATGTCATCAATCAATGGTTTGCAAGTCTGCTTCACACCTTCTGCAACTGCTAACAAAATGGAGCATGTGGACCTGCAGCCTTTCGCTGCAGATAAAACACTGTCGATCCACAAGTTCTTGAAGCTGTACGCAGAGCAAGCCGAATTCCGCGCGCATTTCCAGATCATCGACTTGGCACAGGTTTACATCAGCGCCGAAGCCAAAGCCGCTCTGCGCCGTTGTTACCTGACTGAAGCGTTCTTGTTGGACAAGTTCGGGGCTCACTACGCTAAAACCTTGCTCACCGTGGGCACGCGCGGCAAGCTGAAAGGAGTGACGTATTTGAATCCTGAAGCGAACGTCTACCGCCACGACACCGAAAACGGACTTGAGATCATCGTTACCGGTGTTAGTGGCGAGCGCGGAGGCAAGACTGTCCGTGAGGTCCACATCACATCCGGCCCGCGCACCACGCAGTCCGAACAGCCCTCTTCGGCTGAAGTCGCGTCGTCGCTGTAAATACCGAGAAAGACAAATTGCATGGTTGCGGCGCCGTCCAATCCCCCTGAGACCACATCGACGCAACTGTGCACTGAGCAATTAGCTAAGTAGAGCTATGGAGATGACTATCACTATTGGACAGGTGTGAACTTGATTGCTCAGAAATGAGAGTGAAAGCACGCCACAACAACACCATGATTGACTATTTCGACATAACCATAAATGGCGATGACTTTCCGGAAATTGGAAAGGCCGTCATGACACATCACCCCGGCGGAGCCAAAACCAAGTCGTTCACTGAAGTCAAAGTATGCGCTGACAAAGAGGCTCCGCACTTCTCTGCGCGCGTGGAAAACGGTGCAGAACGCATGCGGTTTTCCGGCTCGCCAGCGCTGTGGCTGCAAGGGCACAACGGTATGGGTTCCAACGACTTTACGGGGCTGGTCAAAGCTTCCGTACTGTTGGTGTTTGAGACCCTGAAAATAGCATGTCCTGCATCCGTTATGGATGCACTTAATACCGGCAACTATGCCGTCGATGAAGTGCATGTGGCAGAGCACTACGCGATGCCGCAGGGCTTGATCCCTCGGCTTTGCGACAACATCCGCCGTTATGCCGATCCAACTCTTGAAGCGATTCCTATCCGGCCTGGAATGGGAGTCCGTCTACACCCGAACTCGCGTGATCGACAGATTCTCATCTACAACAAGCACCACTACTTTTTAGATGGCCTGGTAAAGCACAAACGCAAGCTATTGGGCCGCATGCCAATGGACTTTGATCGCGTTGGAACAAACCTGTATTTCGACCATATGCTTGAGCAGTTTCTTGCGGAGGGTGCGCGAATCGAGGCCCGGCTCAAGCGCTGTCTCAAGAACAAGAACCGCCTTTTCAATCATGGCTCACTCTGGCATCCGGAGACCGCTCGCGCGCTACATCTTGAGACGGTCCAGGCAATCCCTTTGCAAGACTTGCCACCTTTGGACAAGCGGGAGCTTTTGCTACAGACTGCCAAACTGGAACATCGCACGTTGATAGCATTGTGGCTGGATGGTCGTCGCCCCATGGACTTCTGCAGAAGCCCATCCACTTACTATCGCCGCCGCCAGGAGGTACTCCAGCAGTACGGCATTGATCTGTCGATTCCGGCCCTGCGCGACGACGCTATCAACTGGGCTTCGATAACCAATCCTGCAGCCATCATGGAGCCGCCAGACTGGGCGGTGGAGAGCGGCTTTGTGTATGAGCCGAGCCGCTGGATTGGCTGGCGCGATGCCACTCAAAACGAGCGTGCATGGCTTCGTGCGTAAGGTAAGCGGCCGGCCATCCCACCTTGGCTAGGCATCGGTGTGGGATGCCGCTAGATTGGCTATCGGAGGTTCAGGATGCGCCGGGCACCGCTGAGCACTATCAGCGCAATGACTGCGCCAATCACGAGGTCAGGGTACGAGGAGCCCGTCCAAGCGACCAAAACACCAGCGACTATCACCCCCGCGTTTGCGATCACATCATTCGCAGAAAAAATGTAGCTTGCCGTCATGTGGGCGCCCCGATCCCGCTTCTTGGCGATCAGCACCAGGCAGGTGACGTTGGCGATCAATGCGACCAGCCCGATACTCATCATGAGCATGGACGCCGGCTCACTTCCCACAACTGCCCGCCGAACGACCTCCAAAAGCGCGCCAAGCGCAAGCACGACTTGCAACCAACCAGCGATGTGCGCTGCCTTCATCTTCAAGGCGGCGGCGCGGCCCACCGCATAGAGCGCCAGTCCGTAGACCGCCGCATCGGCGAACATGTCAAGCGAGTCCGCTATGAGACCTGTGGACTGGGCGATCAGGCCAACGATCAACTCAAAGACAAACATCGCACCGTTGATAGCGAGCAGCAGCTTTAAGGTCCGAGCCTCAGAGGCATTCCCCTCTGCGTCTGGGGCCGTAGACTCGTCGCTTTGCACGCTGTCCAACACTTGCGCGCCGAGGTTGAGAGGGATGAGACGGCCCAGCAGCTCTTGCGTACTTCCCCCATGCTGCACGGTGAGTACACGGTCCTTCAGATCGAAGTCCAGTGCCGCAACAGCCGACGCATCGGCCAGCGCCATCCGAATGAGATTCTCCTCCGACGGGCAATCCATCTTCGGCACGGAGAAACGCGTCTTCCACTGCCCGCCTTCGGTGCGCCTCTCGCTTGTCAGCAGAACCGCACCCAAGTTCAGGGGCGTCAGCTTCTGGGCGATCCTGGCGGGCTCGCCCGAGTGCACCACCCGGAGCTGCCGATGGGCCAGATCGAAGGTCATCGGCCCAACCCCGGTCAGACCACCCAGCGCCATGCGAATGAGGTTCTCCTCGGAGGGGCAGTCCATTCCCGGAACTGAAAATGTGCTCTCCACGGAAGCAATGGCGCTTGGGGCCTCGTCGACCGTCTGCGAATTGCAACTGCTCGAGCAGCTACTGCTTTGACATGTACTCATGTCCCGTATTAGAAACCCTCAAGTAGCTGTAGAGTCAAGCGGTAGGTAGGCAAATATGAAAATCGGTGAACTATCGTCATTGGCAGGGTGCTCCGTTCCCGCGGTGCGCTTTTATGAAGCAGAGGGCCTTCTGCAGGCGCCCCTGCGGGCCGCCAACAACTATCGGCAATATGGCCAACAGCATGTCGACAGGTTGGCCTTCATCGTTCGGTGCCGCTCGCTGGACATGTCGCACGACGATATCCGGGCTCTGCTGCAGTTGCAGGACGACCCCGCCATGTCCTGCGACGAGGTCAATGCCTTGCTAGACGATCAAATGCGCTTGGTAGAGCAGCGAATCGCCGAGTTGCAGGCGCTGCGCAAGCAACTGCGTGCCATCCGCAGTACCTGTGCGGGAGGGGTATGCGTTGGCGATTGCGGTGCACTTGAATCGCTGCGCAGCGCCACTGGGGCAAGCTGGCCAACCGTTCGCTGAGCGGAGCCTCAAATAACGACATTCAGCTCGGTGCGAACCAACGATGCGGTAGCAACTCGTGAACCAGGCTAACCCGTTGCGTCGGCAAGCGAGCCAAAACGTCCTTGAGATACGCATAGGGATCATGCCCATTGAGTCGTGCTGACTGGATGAGCGTCATGACGGCTGCTGCCCTCTGACCAGCTCGTAGGCTGCCCGCAAAGAGCCAGTTGTTGCGGCCAATGGCAATCGGCCGAATCTGGTTCTCGATCCAGTTGTTGTCCACGGGCAGCTGTCCGTCATCGACGAACCGGGTCAAAGCCTCCCAGCGCCGCAAGCTGTAGTCCAGCGCTTTGGCGCTTGCCGAGCCTTCCGGCACCTTCTGGCGTTGCAGCACCATCCACTGGTGCAAGGCATCAAGCAGCGGCTTCGTTTGTTGTTGCCGGATGG
This sequence comes from Comamonas trifloxystrobinivorans, assembly GCF_043359985.1. Lineage (NCBI taxonomy): Bacteria > Pseudomonadati > Pseudomonadota > Betaproteobacteria > Burkholderiales > Comamonadaceae > Comamonas > Comamonas trifloxystrobinivorans. The sequence goes on along the minus strand of NZ_JBHZGV010000016.1, from coordinate 82,602 downwards.
TTTGGCGCTGATCGGTCGCAATCTCCTTGACCTCACGCTCGATCTCGTAGACCCGCGCGAACTGCTGCAGCGCGACCTCGGCGATCTGGCTTTGGTTCGCCGCGTGCAAATCGAAGAACTTGCGCCGCGCGTGCGCCAGGCAGCCGACCTCGGTCACACCACTTGCGATCAAGGCCTTGTAGCCGCTGAAGTCGTCACAGGTGAGGCTGCCTCTCCAGTCGCCCAGGAAGCGCCGGGCGTGTTCGCCCGAGCGCGATTCGCAGAAGTCGTAGACGACCGCCTTGATGTTCTCGAAGGCGCCCGTGGCATAGGCCCATAGGTACGCCCGGTGCGCCTTGCCGTTGCCCGGCTTGAGCATGGACACCGGCGTCTCGTCGGCATGCAGCACGCGGCGCTGCAGCAGCTCTGTCCTCATGGCGTCAACCAGTGGCTGCAACTGCACGCCACACGAGCCCACCCATTGCGCCAGCGTGGAGCGGGGGATGGCTAGGCCGGCGCGGCCGAAGATCGCTTCCTGGCGGTACAGCGGCAGGTGGTCGGCGTACTTGGCCACCAGCACTTGCGCCAGTAGCCCAGTGGTAGGGATGCCTTTGTCGATGATGTGAGGATCGACAGGCACCTGGTGAATCGTCTCGCACTGGGCACAGGCCCACTTGCCCCGGATGTGGCGCTCCACCGTGAACACGCCGGGCGCGTAGTCCAGCTTCTCGGCCACGTCCTCGCCGATGCGCTTCATCTGGCAACCGCAGGCGCAGGTGGTGGACTCGGGCTCGTGGCGGATCTCGCGCCGCGACAGGTTGGCCGGCAGGGGTGCGCGTTTGGGGACTTGCTTGTCTTGGCGGCCTGCCACTGGCGGCGTGGCCTGCTCGATCTCATCGGCCACCGCCTGCAGGTCCTCATCCAGCGATTCATCGAGCAGGCTCTTCTGCTCGGCGCTGAAGCGCTCCGACTGTGCGGCGAACTTCATGCGCTTGAGCAGTGCGTTCTCGTGCGTGAGCTTGTCGATCTGCGCCTGCTTGAAGACCGCCTCTTGGCCCTGGCGTGCGATCACGCCGTCTCGCTCGGCCAGCTCACCCATCAACGACAGCAGGGCCGCTCGCATCTGCTGCGGCTCCAGGGTGTCAAGGTGGTCTGCGGTGATCACGGGAGAAGATGATGCGGCTAACATCACATTCGCGCATCGGTGCAAGCGCTGATTGCCTGGCCAACGACCGGAGCACTCAAAGTACAGTGATGACTCCAGCCTCGCCGACGTTCTTCCAGGGCAGGCCCAGCACGAGCGCATCGAACTGCGTTCGGCTGAGTGTGGCGGTGGTGGCGACATCGCGCGGCCAGACGAACTTGCCGCTATTCAGGCGCCGGGCCGCCAGCCAGACACCGATGCCGTCGTGCACCAGCACCTTCATGCGGTTGGCTCGTCGATTGGCGAACAGATAGGCGTGGTGTGGGCGCGCTGCGCCAAAGACAGCCACTACCCGGGCGAGCGCCGTCTCGGTGCCTGCTCGCATGTCCAGCGGCTCGGTGGAGAGCCACAGCGCATCAATGCGGATCATCGGAGCCAGTCGCGCAGCCACGCTGCACATGACGCTGCATCTTCCAGGGGCCAGTTCACGGTGACTACGCTGGCGCTGCGCCGAACATCAACGCGAATCGCACGCGACACGGGCGGCGAGCTGGTCTCGGTTGCTGGGAGCTGTTCAACTGGTGGAGGCAGATTCAGCGCAACGAACTCATTCCGGGGCGCTGGCAACAGGGAGTCTGCTTGCTCGCGCATCCAGCGATGAACGATGTTGGCGTTGATTCCGTGTGCAAGCGCTACGCCGGCCACTGACGCGCCGGAGACCTGGCATTCGGCCACGATCTGGCCTTTAAGTTCCGGGGAGTAGTAGTGCCGCTTGGGGCGCTGGGCGATCGTGTCGTTCGCCATAGTGTGCGTGATGTTCATCGTGCACACGATGCCTCGACACTGGGTCTATCTCAAGATGGGATTGCCGGACGCTTACTGCGTAAGAAGCTGGCTGGTGGTTACGGTGCTTGAAACCGCCAGCTTTTCTTGCAAAAACGCATCTGGCGACGCTACTTTTATTCGCCATACCCCGAGCTGGGGCACAACTTTGATCACGGTAGGTGCCGCTCGATAAAAGCAAGAATTTCGCTGCGCATGATTTCCGTGTACTTGTTATTGCGGCAGACCGGAAACTGGTTGTACTTGTTCAGTGCCTTGGAGCAGTCTCCGTCTACCCCTGGCTTGCCGATGCCGCCACTTGGTGAGTCCCAAGAGTGAGTCGCGCCTTCAAAGTTGGTCCATTTCTCAACGCCTTTGAACACCTTCTCAACATTGCACTGCGACAAGGGTGTTGCCGAGTCATTCGTGCCGGTAAACGCAATCACAGGCGCGACGTAGTTGCCAAGAGGTGGGGCAAACTGCTTGTCTGTGGTACCGCTGGGGGATTTCCCAAAGATCGACTCTTTGACATAGCAGTTGGGGTACAGCGATGCACCGCCCACCAGCAAGGATTTCACCTCACCGCTGAGGTTGTGATTGCTGAAGGCTCGCAGCACTGTCCAGCCGCCTTGGCTGCCACCGATCACGAAAGTCTTCTTCGGATCAGCGCCTTGGCTTTGCGTAAAACGCGCTGCTGCGATCAGATCAAGCACGCGCATGTTGGCACCGTACTCCGTCCACGCGAGCCAGTTCTCCGACTTTCCGCGCGACCAGTAGGAGTCCAAGATCAGCACGTTGGCCTTGAGTTCTTTGCGAAGCCAAACTGCCATATCCACGTTGGCCGGAGACACACCATGTCCGCCGTGAACGAGGATGACGGTAGGACGGTCAAAGACTTTTCCGAGTTGTGGCGACCAACTGGAAATCAGCTTTCCTTTTCCATCGTAGGAGGGCACATTGGCGGAGAAAAGATTCATGCCGTAAGCCGCCATGGGCCGCTCCAACTCCCAACCGTTGGGTCTTTCTGGCGCGAACTGAACAGTGATAGCAGGCTGAAACTTCTCCACAGGGATCACATCGTCGTTTGCATAGCTGCTTACCGAAGTCAAGCCGAGGGCAACCAGGGTGGCTAATCGACAAATAGCACTTTGAAATCGTTCGGTCATACGAGCTTTTTTCATTGGACACTTTTCAGAAAAGCCAGAACATCTTTGACAGCTTGCTCTCGCGCTTTTTCGTTACTTTCCACAGTGACCCAGGACGTCTGTCTGCACTTTGGTACGTAGGCATTCCATTCAGCGTTGTCCGTAAAGGACTTACCAGAATACTTGTCATGTGCCGGTCCCCAACTGCGGTCGTTGGCGCCATAGGGCATTCGCACATCCATGGAGCAGAGATTGAAGTTGCCTTCGTTGTGTTTCTTCCAGGGCATATTGAGGCGGTCGAAAACGTGCGTTGCACCTGGATAGACCTTGTAGCTCACTGGATTGCCTGCTGCGGCGTACTCCTCCGCCAACTCCATACAAGGCTTCGGCAAGGTCATGTCATCCTTCTCACCCAGCACCATGAAGATTGGCGCGGGTAGCTTGCCGTGGTGGTCCACTCGGTAGCGCATATTGCAGCCGGGATAGACCGCCACGCCACCAGCCCACTTCACATTGGCGGGAAGCACATGCTGCTGGTATGTCGGCCATGCAGCATCCAGCAAGGCTTGCCCGCCGCGCGACCAACCCATGTGGAAGATGCGACTACTGTCGATCTGCGGATGGGTTGCCAGCAACTTGAGGGCATACAGGGCATCCGTGGTGTTGGCTACGGTATTCCAAGTCAATTGCTTGGTGGGGCCGGTCACGCGGTCCTCTCCACGCGGCTTGAAGCTATCCACGACAAACACGGCATATCCAACGTTGTTCAGTGCTTTGGCCCACACATCGAAGTACAGGCTACTCACGCCCTCACTGCCGTGCGAGAAAACCACGGCAGGCACTTTGCCGTTGCTTACTTGGGGCGGCATCAACAGATCACCGTAAACCGTCACTTCAGGGCCCAAGCGACCTCGGATCAATGCCCATCGGTGATCGGGCGTAGAAGAAGTGAACTCGATGCGGCCGGTTTGACCGCCACTCAGGTCTGAAAGGGGTGCCGCTGAAACTGCACTTACACAACCAGCGACCGTGAGCGCCGCAATGGACGATCCGAACCAAACGTTTATTGTCATTCTTGACCTTGTTTTTCGTATATGTTGAAGCGACTCAGGGCAGCGACAGTCCCCGTCCATCTAAGCTCAGCCCCATCTTTTGAAGCTGCGCTGGATCGATGCGAGACATACCACCCCCCTGACAACGCAGATCAGCAATGCGCTTGCCGCTCTGCTCCACCACCACTCCCTTGCGTCCATTCTCACCGTCACCGGCATAAACGACATAGCGATAGTTGCCCTTGTCGAATGACAGGAAGTTCACAGCAGCGCCATCTTGACCGACCTGTGAGCCACGCTGGAAAGCTGAAGCCGCACCAGTTCCAGCGCTCGGATACTCCATCTCCACTGCGCCTTCCAGCGGTGCTATCCGGTATGTCAACTGCTCATTGTCACCAGCGCGGCCAGTGCACACCGAGGCGCGCTTCTTGCCGGTGGAGCACGCAAAGATCGGGGTCTCAGCAGCCGTGCATAGGTGCGGCACGGTCACAGCCGGAGCAACAGCTGTCACGTTGGCTGGCGGAGTGACCGGCGCTGCAGCGGGTGCCATATTTGCAGGCGCTGGTACAGCTGCAGCTGGCGAAGGCTGGGCGACTGGTGAAACCTCTGCTGGAGTTGGCTCCGCTGGCTTTGCCTCGGCTACTGGCGGAGCTTCACCGGCAATCTTGGCAATCTCAGCATCGCTCTTGTCGAACACCCGGAGCATCGCCAGGTCGTGGAACAGCCCCATGAATGCCAAGTGCCCCGTGAGCTTTACCAGAATCTCTTTGCTGTCTTCAGTACGCTGGACGGTGTAGGTCACATTACCCTTGACCGTGTTGCCATCCAACGCGGCGCCTTGAGGCTCATACGTGCCGCGCAAGTGGTTGAGCATCCGTTGATCGGTAGGGATGGCGTCTTGCGGCATCACCGCCGTCAGGACCGCTGAGCAGGTCTTCTTCCCTGTCGATTCGTCGCTGCGAGTAGTGGTGATGGACTCCACCGTGACTTTGGTGTTCTTGCTGGTGATCTGCACGCTGCGCTGACGCTCAGGGCTCATGCTGGCATGCTCTTTGTCAAAGCTCTGCTGATAAATCTGCTGGACCAGCGACACCGTAGCCGGATCGGCGCAGGACGGCGCTTTGTCACCGCATGCGGCCAGCAAAACCACGGACGATGCCGCCAAGGTCGCGGCAGTAGTTCTTTTGGTATTCATTTTTTCTTCCTGTTGGTTGTAAGAATTTGTGCCTCTCAAGGATCATTCTGGCATGCAATGTTCCTTATAAGACGTTTCCTTGGTAGGCACATTTCGAGAGCCTGTGGAGCATGTCACGAACTGCTCCACAGAAACAAAGCACTGCCAGCGAGACGCCTGTTCAGCGCCGCCGCAAAGTACGGCTCATACCGAATGCCATCACGTTGGCGATTGGTCAGAACCTACGAAGCTTCCGTGAAGAGCGCGGCATGACGCAGTTGGAGTTGGCAATGAGTGCCGAAGTGGAGCGCACTCGGGTGTCCAAGCTGGAGCTGGGTCTGGTGAATCCGAGTGTTTTGACGCTGGCCACCATCTGCCACGTGCTGGACATCACCCTGGCTGATCTGTTCGGCGGTATTCGGCTGGCACATCCGCCCACCACCGAGGGCGGGACACTGCGCCGCGCCAATCAAGCGGTGCTCGACAAGAAGCCAGCAGCCAAGCGCACCAAAGCATCCAAGAAAGCGGCTACCAAGTAGGCGCGGATCGGCTCGTTTCAGCCGTTCACGACCACTGTCAGTCGCAGTTTGTCCACCAATGCCGGGGCAGGCGCTGCAGCAAACCACAGTTCAGAACAGGCTGGCACCGCGCTATGGAACGAGCTGGATACCACCCTGCACTGATCCAGATGCAAGCCGCAGCCGCCGCGCAGTACAACGATGACAGTCGATGGGCGTTCTGGTGAAACCTGCTGTGCGGTAGTCTCGATGCTGTCATGGAGCATGGTTCGCAGGTCGCAGTGATGGCCGGTAGCGACATGACTCCATGTGGACCGCCCCCAACGCGCCACTACCGCGCTCAGATCGCCCCAGTCCAATGCTGGCATCGCGTCCGGCTCTGTTGCCGCCCACAGATCGTCAAGAACCCTTTCCGAGTACACGACCGAAGGAGTTGGCATGCACACCAGAGCCAGCGTCCGCAAACATTCGCGCCGGTTCAGTGTCATGACGTTCTCCGTACACGTATGGCTGCGAGCAATCGCACTGCTTCGGGTTGCCAAGACTCAGACTCATGCATCCAGATGATCATCTTCTGCTTGGGCTCTTTATGCCAACCAGGCTTGGCACGACGGCTACCGGGGCCGGCATCTGGCAAACGCAGCCGTGCGTTATGCGCGTGGAAACATGGCTCCGCTCCACCACTGTCCAGTAGCAGGATGCGCTGCGGAAAGTGGCTTTGACCGACCACCAAACCCTCCACACCTACCGCGAGAGCCCAGTGCTTGGTGCGGTGATGCTTGACCGAGGCAAATGCAATGGCGACCAGATCGCCTTGCATGAGCCATTTGACGGCGGGGGCATCTACATCGTGCTCAATGCAGTAGCGAGCGGTGAGTTCGAGTGGCAGTCCGAGGCTGTTTACTGCATCCGTCCAGTCTTTGGGATTGATGCCGGTGAAGTAGTACGAACTCAGCGCGCGCCATACATCCGCTGCTACACCATGCTTGCGCCGTGACATATCGTGCAGTGCTGACGCCTTGGCAAGTCCAAGAATCACGAGCAGCATCGCCAGCATGTGAGTCCCGCAGGATGCGTCCAAAACCGACTGCTGCATGAATACCGGCACCGGCTCTTCGCGCTTCTGTTGAACGGTGAGCGCATGGCCGGTTTGCAGCGCCGCATGGATGCGCTGAAACGTATAAGACGGCTCAGCGCGCTTGGATGAGACGGCTTTGGACATATCAATACTCATCCGGACGAAGTAGCGTAGTGACGCTGCGGTCGGCTTCAGTGATGATCCAGAGCGTTGGCAGTGACGAACGCTTGTCTCTGGGTGTCGCAGCAAGTCGTTCCGCATCGACCAGCCGATAGCAGCTCAGAATCCGCAAGCGGCGGGTGACGGCGTAGTCGTTTTCTGCGCGGTCTTCGTCGCATATGTCACCCCAGTCACATTGCACATGGCGGCGGCACAGGGCAGCAGCGCTGAAGCCGGTTTCTTGCAGCAGTTCCAAAGCGCCGGGCGTGGCAACGATTTGGCCCAGCGGAAACTTAGCGGTGTTGGAGTAGATGACGGTGGCGACGGTAGGTGCAGACGAAGACAAACTCGATGTGGATTCGGGTGTAGTGGTCATGGGAATCTCCATAGGTAGGGAACGAAACAAAACTGAAAAACAAACGGGCACGCTTAGTCCTCCGCGAACGATTGGCGGATAGAAGAGAAGCGAGAGAGATCAGCGAGGCTGCAGAACAGCAGCCGGAGAGAGACAGGGCCTCAGCGAGAGGCTGGCAACGAAACTTGCGCCAGACAGAGCGCTGTCAGCAAATCCGAGTCCGAGGCGTATGGCTGCTCGATCCAGTCCGCAAATTGGTCGGTGGCCAACAGACAGTCGCTGAGCAGTGACGGCATCGAACCATCGCTATCGATGCCATTCAGAAAGCCCCAGGTGTGCAACCGGCGCGATGCCATGGCATCTCGTACAGCGTCGATCGGCATATCGCACAACAGTGCAAGCACGTCGCAGCCGTATGTGGCGTCACGCAATGGGATGGCTGGCAAGATCGCACGGCCAAAACTCCGGATGCAGTAGGACCACAGTAGCCACTGCAACTCGAATGGCGTGAAGTTCAGCAGCCGCGCTAGTTTGTCCAGATTCGTACCGATGCATGACTCCGTTTGCGGTTGTGATGGCTCCAAGGCAGCCAGCCCACTGGCCAGTTCTACCGGGTCCGCTGGGATCGACAAATCAACGTGGTGACCGTCCGCATTGACCATCAAAAAACCCGGCAGGTCGCCATCGAAAATGGGCTGCTTTTCGTATCCGAGTTCACGCCAGCATCTGTGCTCGATAGCGCGACATTCTCGGATCAGGTCTTGGCCATCCAACAAGCGGGGCAGAGCTACCCCAATGCGATGCAGGAGGCGGCTCATGTGATGGCGGCAGAAGGCTGCATTTCCTAGGGCATAGGCTGCTCCGTTGCGACTGCACGGGTCAAGTCCGGTTGCATCCTTTTCCGCGCTGCCTGGAGTCAGGTCATTGGTCATGGGTTACTCCGGAGTGAAAGCACACCTATTGGCCCATTCGGCGGATTCCTCAAGTCAGGCTTTTGAAGTCTAAAAGTGGGCTCACAGTGGCCGTTCAAACCCGATGAGACCAGGGCATGGTCAAACGCAAAGAAGTGTGGCGGGGGTGCTCTAAAGTCGGCTGAATCAGGCGCTGTGGGGTGGTGCTCAAAGGCCCGAAATCGTCGCAAATCGGCCGAAACTGATTAAAACCACAGTAAACCGTCAAAAAAACTGTCTTTATGCAGAAAACGGCATATTTTGTCTTATTATATACCAATAAGCATATAATAATGCAACTTTTGACCGTATTTCACGCTTAAACATCTGTTTTCGGCATAAATTGGTCCATCTGTGGTCATTTGGTGGAGCCTCAGAATGCCGCCACGGCTCTATGGCTGCGCAAAGACTTCTGTAGCTGCGTCAAAAATGGAACATTTCTTCCTTTGAAAGCATTTGTTTGTTTCGATGCGCTTCGAAGTTGTCCGCAACTAGTACGCAAAAACTCATAACGTTCAATCATGTGGGCGGCTCAACCACAGCTTCGAGGAAGAACAGTACCGCCTATCGCTCAGCTACTCGCCAGCGCGATATGGTGTTGAGAACGCATAGTTGGCTCCAGGTTATCGAGCCCCGAGCATCCCAAAAAAACGGTAATAAGAAATAAACAAGATGGCAAAGACACTTGAAGCGCACGACAAACTGATCCGCGAGATTTTCGAAGGCAGCTACCAGTTCGAGATTCCGGACTACCAACGCCCCTACGCCTGGACGACCGAGCAGGCTGGCGAGTTGTTCGACGATCTGATCTCGGCCATGCAGGACGCACGCATCTCCGGCGCAACCAGCCAATACTTCCTCGGCAGCATCGTGCTGATCAAGAACGACCGGGAGCCGAAATCATCCGTCGTCGATGGCCAGCAGCGCCTGTCCACGCTGACGATGCTGTTCGCGGTGCTGCGCGAGGCCATGCCGCACGCCGCCGACGACATCACCGACTTCCTCTACAAGAAGGGCAAGGTAAGCCTCGGCGAAAAGAACGAGTACCGCATGACCGCCCGCGAGGAAGATGCCGACTACTTCCGCGCCAATATTCAGGAGCCGGGCGGCATCGCGCAATTGGTCGCCAGCACCGACAAGCTGGAAGACAGCCGTCTGCGCTACCGCGAAAACGCCACGTTGCTACTGGGTAAGGCCAAAGCGCTGCCACCCGCAGACCTGATCGCGCTGTGGCAGTTCCTCGCCAACGACTGCTCGCTGGTCGTCATCTCCACGCCCGACCTTGAAGCCGCGTACCGCATCTTCTCCGTGCTCAATAACCGGGGGCTCGACCTCGCGCCAATCGACATCCTCAAGGCGCAGGTGCTCGGCTTGATCCGCACCACGGCAGGCGACACCAAAAGCCGCGCCTATGCCAAGGAATGGAGCCGCATTGAAAACTCACTGGGCCGCGACGCCTTTGGCGACCTGTTCGCCCACATCCGCACCATCTATGCCAAGCAGAAACAGCGGGCCACGCTGGTCAAGGAATTCCAGGAGCACGTCACCGAGTACAAGGCTCCCGTCGACCTGATCGACAATGTCATCAAGCCCTACGCCGAAGTGTGGGACTTCGTGCGCGCCGCCGACTTTGAGGCCACCGAGCACGCCGAGACGATCAATGAGCACGTGTCCTGGCTCAACCGCGTGGAATTCAAAGACTGGGTGCCCCCGGCACTGGTGTACTTCAAGCGCTTCCGGCAAAAGCCCAAGCTGCTCGCAGAATTCTTCCAGTCGCTGGAACGGCTTACCTATTTCCTGCTGGTCACCAAGGTGGGCATCAATGAGCGCATCGAAACCTACGCCGCGCTCACCAAGGAAATCGAACCGGAGACCTTCAAGGGCGAGCTGGCCGAGCTCACCACGCTGGCACTGACTGACGCGCAAAAGCGCAAGTTCGTCGCGGCACTCGATGGCGACGTTTACGACGATCTGCCCAAGGCACGGATGGCGCTGGTCTTGCGCCTTGAGTCCTTGGTGCGGTCCCCGGGAGTGCAACTGCAGAACGCCGTGTCGTTGGAGCACGTGCTACCGCAAACACCACCGGATGGCTCGGACTGGCTCCAGTGGTTCCCCGACCAGAACGAACGGGGAGCCTGGACACACCGCCTGGCCAACTTGGTTCCGCTTGACCGGAACAAAAACTCTTCCGCCAGCAACTACGACTTCGCCAAGAAGAAGAATGTGTACTTCAAGGGCAAGGGCACTGCGTCACCTTTCGTTCTGACGCAGGAAGTCCGCTCGGAAGACAAATGGACACCGGCGATGCTGCTTGAAAGGCAGAAACGTCTCGTCGGCGTGCTTGAAAAGCATTGGAGCCTTGCGCTGCCACCAACCGATTCAGTCAGCACAGCGGCTGACGCCACAACAGCTACGCAAGGGCAAGTTTGATGAAACCCGTAAAACAACAAGACCAAAGCAACCTGAAGTGGGTCGCCGACTTCATCTGGAACATTGCCGATGACCGCCTGCGCGACGTGTACGTGCGCGGCAAGTACCGCGACGTGATCCTCCCCTTCACCGTACTGCGGCGGCTCGATGCCGTACTGGAATCCACCAAGCAGGCGGTGCTGGAGCGCAAGAAGTTCCTCGACACGCACAAGGTGGCCGAACAGGACGGTGCACTGCGCATGGCCGCCGGGCAGGCGTTCTACAACACCTCCGACTTCACGCTCGACAAGCTCAAGGCCAGCAGCGCGGGCCAACGTCTGCGCGACGACTTCATCGACTACCTCGATGGCTTCTCACCCAACGTCCAGGAAATCCTGACCAAGTTCAAATTCCGCGACCAGATTCAAACGCTGGTCGATGCCCACGTTCTCGGCTATCTCATCGAGGACTTCCTCGACCCCGAGGTCAACATCTCGCCCTTGCCCGTCAAGGATGCAGACGGCCGCATCAAGCTGCCTGCGCTCGACAACCACGGCATGGGCACGGTGTTCGAGGAACTGATCCGCCGCTTCAACGAAGAAAACAACGAAGAGGCGGGCGAACACTTCACCCCGCGCGACGTGGTCAACCTCATGGCCAAGTTGCTGTTCCTGCCGGTGGCCGACCAAATTCAGTCCGGAACCTACCTGCTGTACGACGGCAGTTGCGGCACCGGCGGAATGCTGACAGTGGCCGATGAGGCACTGCAGGAACTGGCCGCGAGACACGACAAAGAAGTCTCGATTCACCTGTTTGGGCAGGAGATCAACCCCGAGACCTACGCCATCTGCAAGGCTGACCTGCTGCTCAAGGGCGAAGGCGACGAGGCCGAGAACATCGTCGGCGGCGCGGACAAGTCCACGCTGTCGGCCGATCAGTTCCGCTCGCGTGAGTTCGACTTCATGATCTCCAATCCGCCTTACGGCAAGAGTTGGAAGACCGACCTCGACCGGATGGGCGGCAAGAAGGAGTTCAGCGACCCGCGATTCATCGTCAACCACGGCGGCGATGCCGAGTTCAAGCTCATCACCCGCTCCAGCGACGGGCAGCTGATGTTCCTGGTGAACAAGCTGCAGAAGATGAAGCACAACACGCCGTTGGGCAGCCGCATCGCGTTGGTGCATAACGGGTCGGCGTTGTTCACCGGTGACGCGGGCCAGGGCGAGAGCAACATTCGCCGCTGGGTGCTGGAGAACGACTGGCTCGAAGCCATCATCGCCCTGCCGCTCAACATCTTCTACAACACCGGCATCGCCACCTACATCTGGGTGCTGGCCAACAAGAAGGCCGCGCATCGCAAGGGCAAGGTGCAACTGATCGATGCCAGCCAGTGGTTCCAGCCGATGCGGCGCAACCTCGGCAAGAAGAACTGCGAGCTGGCGGAAGCGGACATTGACCGCATCCTCAAGCATTACCTTGACCAGCCGCCCGCCGATGCGGACGCAGCGAAGGCGGTGCCCGAATGCAAGTGGTTCGACAACGCCGACTTCGGCTACTGGAAGATCACCGTTGAACGCCCGCTGCGACTGAAAAGCCAGCTCAAGCGCAACGCCATCGAAAGCCTGCGCTTTGCCACCGGTGACGAGGCGCTGCGCAGCGAGATGTACGCCAAGCACGGCGACAAGTTGTACAGCGAATTCGCCAAACTCAAGCCCGAAATCGAAGCGTGGCTGAAAGGTGACGACGGCGACGAGGACGGCGACGACGAGTCGGACGACGAAGACGCCAAGCCCACCAAGAAAGCGGTGCCGGAGAAGCGGCGCAAGAAGCTGCTCGACCCGGCGACGTGGCTGCGCGACAAGATGCTGCTGGAAACAGCCAAGCTGGCACAGCAGGAACTGGGCGAAGGCGTTTTCGACGACCACAACGAGTTCCGCACGCGCTTTGACGCTGTGATGAAGACGCACGGCAAGAAGCTGGGCGCGCCCGAAAAGAAGGCCATTTGCAAGGCGGTGAGCTGGCGCGACGCGTCGGCACCGCCGGTCATTGCCAAGCGCAGCAAGATCAAGGCGGGCGACCATTTCGAACCCGGCTACGACGGGGCGTACCTGGAGACCGTGGGCAAGGATCGCTTCATGGTCGAGTACGAGGCCGACACCGACCTGCGCGACACCGAGCAGGTGCCGCTCAAGGAAGCCGGTGGTATCGAGGCCTTCTTCGTGCGCGAGGTGCTGCCCCACGCGCCGGATGCGTGGATTGCGATGGACGCCACGAAGATCGGCTACGAGATTTCGTTCGCACGCTACTTCTACAAACCGACCCCGCTGCGCACGCTGGAGCAGATTCGTGCCGACATTCTGAAATTGGAAGAACAGACCGACGGCCTGCTGCACAAGATCGTGGGAGCTGAGTGATGGCAGCGGCGAACGCTTACCCTAGCTACCGCGCGGCGCGAATGCGCTGGTTGCCACCCGTGCCAGAACATTGGAACGAGCAACGCGCCAAGACCTTCTTCCGCGAGGTGGATGAGCGCTCCAAGACCGGACAGGAAGAACTGCTCTCCGTGTCGCACCTGACCGGCGTCACGCCGCGTAGCCAGAAGAACGTGACGATGTTCAAGGCTGCGAGCTACGTCGGCTCCAAGCTGTGCCAGCCTGGCGACATCGTGATCAACACCCTCTGGGCGTGGATGGCCGCGCTTGGCGCGAGCAGGCACGTTGGCATCGTCAGCCCAGCCTACGGCGTGTACCGGCCGCACTGCGCCGACAGCTTCAACCCGGCGTATCTCGACTACCTGTTGCGTACCCGCGCTTACGTGGCCGAATACATTGGGCGCTCGACGGGCATCCGATCTTCGCGCCTGCGCTTGTATCCGAACCAGTTCCTCGACATAGCACTGCTGCAACCGCCGCGCCCCGAGCAAGACCAGATCGTCGCCTACCTGCGGGCGCAGGACGCCCATATCGCCCGGCTGATTAAGGCCAAGCGCGATCTAATCCGCCTGCTCACTGAACAGAAACTGCGCATCATCGACCACGCCGTCACGCGCGGCCTCGATGCTTCGATCGCTTTGAAGCCATCCGAAATCGAGTGGTTGGGGGATGTACCTGAGCATTGGGAACTTCACCGTTTGAAGTTCCTCGCCAGTAACACCACAAACCAGACCTCCACAAAGGCTAACGACGAAATCTATCTGGCAATGGAGCACGTCCAAAGCTGGACAGGCGTGGCGCAACCGCTCGAAGGCGAAGTCGAGTTTGCCAGCACGGTGAAGCGGTTTGTCGCTGACGATGTGCTGTTCGGGAAGCTCCGCCCGTATTTGGCAAAGGTGACACGGGCGAAATGCAATGGCGTGTGCGTGAGCGAGTTCCTTGTGCTGCGGTCGCGCAAGGAACTCGTCTTGCCTGCGTATCTTGAGCAGCTACTGCGCTGTAAGCGTGTCATTGACCTGATTAACAGCTCGACGGCGGGGGCGAAGATGCCGCGTGCCGATTGGACGTTCATCGGCAATGTGCGGCTCCCGGTTCCTAGCAAGGATGAACAGGAGGCAATCCTGTCGCACATCGAGTTCGAAACAAAGGACTTGGACGAGGCCATCGTTCGTGCCGAGGACGAAATGAAGCTGATCCGCGAGTACCGCGACCGGCAGATTGCCGATGTCGTCACGGGCCAAGTGGACGTGCGCGGCTGGGTGCCGGGGCCCGATGACGTGGTAGCCGAGGAAGACTTGGCCGCACTGGGCGGCGACGAAGAAATCGATACCGATGGGGAGGAAGACGATGGCGACGACTGACACCAGCGAGAAGGGGTTGGAAGCCCTGATCGTCCGCGACCTCTGCACCAGCGGCGGCTTTGTTCCCGGCCAGCCCACAGACTACAACCGCGACGTGGCGGTGGACGTGGTGCAGTTGCTGGCATTTCTGCAGGCCACCCAACCCACGGTGCTCACCGCGCTGGGACTGGGCAACGAGGGCATCAAGCGCACGCAGTTCCTGCACCGCGTCCAGGGCGAAATCGCCAAGCGCGGCGTGGTGGATGTGCTGCGCAAGGGCGTCAGCCACGGCCCGGCGCACGTCGATCTGTATAAGCTGCTGCCGACACCGGGTAACACCAGCGCCGCCGAGAACTTCGGCAAAAACATCTTCAGCGTCACCCGGCAACTGCGCTATAGCAATGACGAGTCGCAGCGTTCGTTGGACATGGCCATCTTCATCAACGGCCTGCCGGTGCTGACTTTCGAGTTGAAGAACTCGCTGACCAAGCAGACGGTGGCCGACGCCATCACGCAGTATCAGACCGACCGCAACCCGGACGAGTTGCTGTTCCAGATGGGGCGCTGCGTGGCGCACATGGCGGTGGACGATGCCGAGGTACGGTTTTGCCCGCACCTCACCGGCAAGAACTCGTGGTTCTTGCCGTTCAACCAGGGCTGGAACAGTGGCGCGGGCAACCCGCCCAACCCGCACGGCTTGAAGACCGACTACCTGTGGAAGCAGGTCTTGCAGAAGGACTCGCTGGCCAACATCATCGAGAACTTCACGCAGGTGGTGGAAGAGGAAGACGAAAAGGGCAAGAAGCGGCGCAAGCAGGTATTTCCGCGTTTTCACCAACTGCGTACCGTCCGTGCCTTGCTGCGCCGCGCCCGCGAGGATGGGGTCGGCAAGCGCTATCTGATCCAGCACTCGGCGGGCAGCGGCAAGAGCAACACCATCGCGTGGCTGGCCCACCAGTTGGTCGAGATCAAGACCACCGCCGATGCGATGCAGGCCCAGTTCGATTCGGTCGTCGTCATTACCGACCGCCGTGCGCTGGACACCCAGATCGCCCGCACCATCAAGAGCTACGACCACGTGGCATCGATCTTCGGCCATTCCGAGGATGCCGCCGAGCTGCGCACCTTCCTGCGCAAAGGCAAGAAGATCATCGTGACGACGGTGCAGAAGTTCCCTTTCATCCTGGATGAGCTGGGCGACCTCGGTAGCAAGAAATTCGCGCTGCTGATCGACGAAGCACATTCCAGCCAAGGGGGCAAGACCACGGCCAAGATGCACATGGCCTTGTCGGGCGCGGCGGGTGACGATGAGGATGACGACGAATCCGTCGAGGACGCCGTCAATAAGCTGATCGAGTCGCGCAAGATGCTGCCGAACGCCAGCTACTTCGCATTCACCGCCACGCCGAAAAACCGAACGCTGGAGTTGTTCGGTGAGCGCTACGTGGAAGGTGGCGAAGTGCGGTACCGCTCGCCGGAAGAGCTGACCTACACCACCAAGCAGGCGATTCAGGAGGGCTTCATCCTCGACGTGATTGCGAACTACACCACGGTAGACAGCTTCTATCACGTCGCCAAGACGGTGGAGGACGACCCGGACTTCGACAAGGTGCGAGCGCTGAAGAAAATTCGCCACTACGTCGAATCCCACGACAAGGCCATCCGCAAGAAGGCCGAGATCATGGTCGATCACTTCAACGCGCAGGTGGTGGGCAAGCAGAAGATCGGTGGCAAGGCGCGCGCAATGATCGTCTGCAACGGCATCGCACGGGCCATCGATTACTACCGCGAGGTGTCGGACTACCTCGCCACGATCAAAAGTCCGTTCAAGGCCATCGTGGCGTACTCGGGCGACTTCGAAATCGGGGGCGTCAGGAAAACCGAATCCGACCTCAACGAATTCCCGAGCAAGGACATCCCGTCCAAGCTCAAACAAGACCCGTATCGCTTCTTGATCGTCGCCAACAAGTTCGTCACCGGCTTTGACGAGCCGCTGCTGCACACGATGTACGTGGACAAGCCGTTGGCGGGCGTACTGGCGGTGCAAACGCTGTCGCGCCTGAACCGCGCCCACCCGCAGAAGCGCGACACCTTCGTGCTCGACTTTGCCGACAACGCCGAGGCGGTGAAAGTGGCTTTCCAGGACTACTACCGCGCCACGATCCAGACCGGCGAAACCGACCCTAACAAGCTACACGACCTGAAAAGCGATCTCGATGCCAAGCAGGTTTACAGCTGGCAGCAGGTTGAGGACTTGGTGGCGCTCTACGTCACCGGCGCTGATCGGGACAAACTCGACCCCATCCTCGATGCCTGCGTGGCCGAGTACATCGACAAGCTGGACGAGGACGGGCAAGTCGAGTTCAAGGGCAAAGCCAAGGCCTTCGTGCGCAGTTACGGCTTTCTAGCGGCGATCCTGACCTACGGCCACCCAGCTTGGGAAAAGCTGGCGATCTTCCTGAACTTCCTGATCCCAAAGCTCCCCGCGCCGCAGGAGGAAGACCTCTCCAAAGGCGTGCTGGAAGCCATCGACATGGACAGCTATCGGGTGGAGGCGCAGGCGTCACTGAAGATGTCGATGGACGATGCGGATGCGCTCATCGAACCACCTCCTCCCGGTGGCGGCGGTGGTGGCGGTACGCCGGAAATCGACAAGCTGTCAAACATCATCAGAGCGTTCAACGATATGTTCGGCAATATTGAGTGGAAGGACGGCGACAAGATTCGCAAGGTCATCACCGAAGAGATTCCTGCCCGGGTCGCGCAGGACAAGGCCTACCAGAACGCGCAGGCCAACTCCGACAAGCAGAACGCGAAGCTGGAACACGACAAGGCGCTGAATCGCGTGGTGCTGGAGCTGATCTCCGATCACACGGAACTGTTCAAGCAGTTCAGCGACAACCCCAGCTTCAAGCGCTGGTTGACCGATATGGTCTTTGATTCGACGTATCAGCCGGGTGCGGCGCCACCGAAGGCCCCGCCACAGCCGGGGGCGTCGGTATGAGAATGACCACGTGGGAGAGGACGCAATGACCGGGACAACCTCAATCGATCAGGCCAAGAGTTCCGCTCTTCGCAGAGAGGCTGAGCGCCTGGAAGAAGACACCCTCTATTCGAGCAAGGGGCATTTCAATGCCGAAGACACTTGGGTGCGGCGCAACTACTGGTTGGGAGTTCCGGCAACCATTCTCGGAGCAGTTGCCGGAGCGACGCTGATCAAGAGCCAACCTGAATGGGCGACAGCGTTCACCCTCCTAGCATCGTTGCTCACAGGGTTAATGACTTTTCTCAAGCCCAACGAGCGCGCGGCATTGCACCGGGCAGCCGCTGGTCAGTTCCTTTCCCTTCGGAACGAAGCACGGTTCTTCAGGGAGATCGAGTTGCTTCAGTCTGATCGACTGGACGAACTCACAGAGCGGCTGAAGGCGCTTTCGACAGCGCGCAATGAGTTGAATTTGAAAAGCCCAAGTATTCCGCGTCGAGCGTTTGTTGCTGCGCGAAAAGGAATCGAAGAAGGCGAAGCCACCCACAAAGTGGACAAGGAGGAATGACAGCATGTCGGTATTGAGTTTTCTGACGGACACGGCCAGCAGCGCGGTGCTTTCATCAAGCGAGCAGTCATCAATTGCGACATCGATCACGACGCTTCAGTCCCGAATGGCGCTGCACTTTGACAGCGGTGCTATCGCGCAGCACTTTCGATTCGGATCGTCAACGCGGGGCACGATCTTGCCTCGCTCAATGGATGAGCAGTCCGATATTGATTACATGGTGGTCTTCAGCGATGGCAGCGCCACCCCGCAGACGTACCTGAATCGATTAAAGGCTTTCGTCGAAAAGCGGTATGGCTCGTCGGAAATCTATCAGTCTAGCCCGACCATTGTTCTCGAGTTGAACCACATCAAATTCGATTTGGTGCCAGCGACGAAAACGTGGCTTGGCGAACTTCAGATTCCGAACGGGACGGGTGGCTGGATGACCACGAACCCGAACGACTTCAACGCCACTCTTGAAGCGAAAAACAAAGAGCACAAGTCACTGATCAAGCCCACCATACGTCTTTTCAAGTATTGGAACGCAACCGCCGGATTCCCGTTTCAATCATTCGAAATGGAGAAATGGGTCTGCGGCCTGAGCTTCTGGTTCCTTGCGAATCAGAAGGACTACTTCCTTGCGGTTATCGAAAACCTGAACACCAGCTCGTCGTACTCGCAGAGGGTGAACAATGAGATCACACGCGCAAAGAGCATCGTGGCCAATGTCAGGCAGTACGAAAAGGATGAGATGCCGGTAACGGCTGAGATCGAGATCAAGAAGTTGTTTAGGCTCTGAAGGGAATTTCTATGGTATTGAACCTGGCAAAGGCCGTACTTGGTTAGCGGAAGGAACGGCCTGACAAGAAGCTGAATGCACTTTAGATAAGGTAATCTCGGACGGCTACCGTTCAGCAGGGGCTAACGGCGCAACATACCGCTGCAGTTGAATCTGCATGTTCGGATCACGGCATTGGTGTGGAAAATCGCATTGCGCGCAAGGGTGGTGGTGAACTATGGGGTTGCCCAAAATTTTCGAATTGTCGAGCTGTCCGGCAGCTGCGATAGCGCGATAAATATTCCAATTGCCTGGCTGCCAATAGCCTGAGAAAATAGAGAAGAACTTCTCCGCTATGTTGAGGTGCGCAGTTAAATCGCTGGGTTTATCTGGAGACTGCACCTGCTCGATGGTCGGCACTACTTGGCCGTCTCTCGATCCCATCTTGAGCTAGTTCAGTTTTCCGCCCCCATTTTTCAGTCTTATTTTTTGTAATTGCGCGCGAAGGCTTCGTACGTAAGCACTTTCCAATGGCGCTGGTATGACTTTCAACCACTTGGATGTAGTTCTTTCTACTCCACAGCGACAGCTCCAAAATTTTAATGTGCTGGTCCTCAGTAATCACAAATATTCAAATTTACTGGTTATTGATAAGACACAGTTATCGACTGCTAGATAACCACCAAAACGGCCCCATTCGCGGGCCGTTTTTTATTGTTTTTCTAACCCTTCCATAGGACTCACCATGAAGAAAATTCGCACTCCACAGGAGGGCGCTGGCGAAGCTTTGTCTGCTCGCAGCACCACAGCATCCAACACCATGCCGCAAACGCCGCCAGAGGGCGTTTTGAGCGGTTTTTCGGCTATTGCCGAGCAGTTCATCGCAGCAAGCCAGTCAGCCGCCACCAAACGCGCATACGCCTCAGATCTGAAGCATTTTTTCGCCAACGGCGGGACTATTCCAGCCAGTCCAGCGGTTTTGGCCGAGTACCTGGCCCAGTGCGCGGAAAAATTGTCGGTAGCTACCCTGGAGCGACGGCTCACCGCGATCCACAAGGCTCACCTCGAGAAAAATCTGGAATCCCCGGCCCGAGGCGAGACCGTGAAGCGCGTGATGCAGGGCATTCGCCGGACACTGGGTACCAAGCAGCGACAAGTCCAGCCCATGGTCAAAGACGATCTGCTTGCGGCGCTGGTGATGATCGACCAGCAGAAGATGCCTATTAAGGCCGCGCGTGATCGCGCCTTGCTGCTCGTTGGTTTTGCGTCGGCCATGCGCAGGTCGGAGCTTGTGGCGGTGCAAGTGGAGCATTTGACGCACCTGCCTAATGGCGTGGAAATTTTCTTGCCGTCCAGCAAGACCGATCAAGAAGGCCAAGGGCGGACAGTTTTCATCCCCCATGCCAACGGAGAGCGTTGTCCAGTGCGAGCCCTCGCGCATTGGCTGGAAGTTTCTGAAATCAACGAGGGGTTTGTGTTTCGTGCCGTCAGCCGCCATGACCGCGTTGCGCGTCAGGGGTTGTCAGCGCAGTCGGTGGCGCTGGTGGTAAAGGCTTCGGTGGCGCGTGTTGGCGGGAACGCGAAGAAAGTCAGCGGCCATAGCTTGAGGGCTGGCTATTGCACAAGCGCAGCGGAGAAAGGTCTGCAGCCATGGCAGATACGTGAGCAAACCGGACACAAGTCTGACGTGACACTTGCCAAGTACATCCGCCCCGTAGCCAGGAGAAAAATTCCAAGTCTATTGTGAAAGGTGCTTTCTAGCTGCTGCGATTGCGCACCGAGGGCTCGGCTGCTGGGGCTGTGCCTCGTCTCAAATGATGCAGCAACGGGCGACTTGTTAGCTCTAGTAATGTGCTAGGCTAAGGGGCCTTTGCCAATTGGGGCAAAGGGTATGTCACAGGATGTCAAGCCACCCGGCCCAGCCGGACCAACTTGACAGCTGCACTTGGATGTTCAACCTCATGGTCACCTCCAGGAAACTGTACGACATTGCTAACACGCGTGGCGACGCTGTGCCTTGTGCATCGCAAGATGGTGATGAGTTATCACTCGGTTAAGCCGGGGTGGGTGCTGGAGATTGCCACGGTCTCATCTCATCCCGGTTTTGCTACTCAATGACTAGTTCTGCCTCACCAGTACCGGCTTGGTACAGAAAGCGTCGGTACGTTCACTTTGACGAGCCTATCGGCCTCGCAAAGGCAGAGAAACTGGTGACCGATCCATTGGCCGTAGCCAGGCACGCGTTCTGGCCGCTGATCCGTTTCGAGATCGAGACGGTCAAAATTCGGCAGGACAAGGTCACTGGCAAGATTTCGTCTAAGGAAAAACTGCGAGAGATCTCCTATGCTGCGCATTCCGACTCGCAGGTCTTCAGTTACTACTGCCAAGACTTGGCAGCGCGGTACGAGCAGGAAATCTCCAAGCGCGGCTTGTCCGAATCGGTGCTGGCATTCCGCTCTCTCGGCAAAAACAACATCCACTTTGCCAAACAAGCGTTCGACCGTATCAAGTCTCTCGGCAGTTGCACCGCGATCGCGTTTGACATCACGAAGTTCTTCGACACGTTATCCCATCGGCTGCTGAAGCAGCGTTGGAAAGGGCTGCTGGGAGTGACCGAACTCCCAGCAGATCATTATGCGGTGTTCAAGGCGGTTACTCAATTCGCTATTGTTGATCGCGACAAGGCGTTCAAAGCCTTAGGCGTGTCCGTTCATAACCCGCGGTGTGGCGGCCGTCGACGTCTTTGTACGCCGCAGGAATACCGAGACATCTTGCGCAACGGAAAGCTAATCCAGACGAACAATGGCGGTGTGGGAATTCCACAAGGGACAGCGATCAGCGCACTTCTCTCGAATCTTTACATGCTGGAGTTCGACAGTGCGGCGTTGACTTTCGCGCAGTCGAACGGCGGGACGTACTTGCGCTACTGCGATGACATGCTCTTCCTTATGCCGCTGGGCATGAAGGGGCCTACCGAGGCGTTCGTTATGGCAGAACTGAAGGCGCTTGAGGTCGACATCAACGCTGACAAGACTGATTCGTGCGACTTCACGCTGAGAGGGGGACAACAGATCGCGGATCACCCGCTGCAGTATCTCGGGTTCATGTATGACGGACAGCGGGTCGTTATTCGATCTGCCGCCTTTGCAAAGTTCTCAAGCCGCATGAAGCGGGGTGTGTCTCTTGCCAAGCAGACGAGGCGGAGAAAGAACAAACTCCGTACGCGACTCGGCGCGCCGGAACGCGAGCTGTATCTGCGAAAGATCTTCACCAGGTACTCTCACCTTGGCAAACGAAACTTTTTGCGTTACGGCTACAGCGCAGCCGACATCATGAAGTCTCAAGAGATCCGCAGACAGTTACGTCCCTTGTGGGCGCGGTTGCTCGACGAGATAGCTGAGTAAGGCCTGCCTAGATTGCGGGTGCCTTGGTGGATCGGACCGTCCTTGCACAACGTGAAATGGCTGGGATGCGCGAGCCATGGAAGCAGTCGTTCATCAGTGGCAAGACGTGACCGCTATTGACCGTCTGAAATCGACCCGTTGCAGACCCCCAGACATATGGAAAGCTGACGCTCAACGTGGAGTTAGCCGGCGCGGCGCGGCTTCATCGCGCAGCGTCCGTGTTGATGGATGGGTTAGAACTCTCTGGGGCACACATTTGAGAAAGACTATTTTTCAGCCAACGCAAAACCCGCGTTGCCAGATGCAACCACTGAGACAAATACAAACGGCACTGGACTAGTATTTAGAGCGCCATGCACTTGGCCAGGTTTTGCTATGGCAATATCTCCAGCCTTTAGATGAGCGACTTTGCCGCCTCCTTGGTAATACTCAGCCTCTCCAGAGATAACCGTCCAAGTATCTTGGCCGTCCGGGTGAACATGAGCGGTTATTTCTTGCCCAGGATGGGCATGCCAAACAACAACTGCTGAGTCCTTGGTTTCCAGAACCACTGAACGAATTGGTTCGCCGTCAGACGGACGAATATATTCTGTTACCGAAAATATTCTTGATTCCATTTCCATATCCACTCCAAAAATCAATTTGGCTTGAGAAGTTATTACAGAACAACTGTATCCGAGAGTTCTACGTTGCCGATAACCGGCCCGAAACGGCGGCGCAACGCGCCGCTGTTGGGGGTCCGTGTTCATCGGCGGGTTAGACCTGTGCTTGCGTAAGACGAATATCGACTTCTCGGTCGACGTATTTCCATTCCTCTGACGCACGCAGTTCGGAAAGCAGCCTGTTGAACTCAACCTCATGAATTGGCGCGTATTCGAACCAATTCAGAAAATCGAACGGTTCATTCTCTGAGAGGTCGCGGCAGTGGTGGAGCTTGCGCGCTACTGCAGGCAAATACTGAAGCCCGATTTGGACGTGCTTCGACTGTTCGAAAACGCTCCGGCGTTCGTCTTGCGTGAGCTCCCACCAAGCTGCGTTCTTCCGGATCGGTATTAGCGCACCGCACGTTGCTTCTGGGCGCGCCAGACCTTGCTGCTTCGCTACAATTTCATTCTTCTCTGCGCGCATGACATATCGTTCATTGCTGGTTATTCCACGAAGTATCCAGGGTGCATTGGTTTCAGACTGCAACTCTGAAGCGGATACGACGTTGAGCCTTTTGGCTTCAGGCAGGGGCTCGCCAACTCTCGTTTCGGCCCTGACAATCCGCCAAGGGCCAATGTCTGCGCCGACGAAAGCAAATAATCGTGTATCCATTTCAATCTTTCATGTGTGAATGTTTTAACTCTTGCAGCTTCGAAGAACCTATCTGCCGATCCCGTGATTGTGCATCATCGCCTCCGCGCAACTGCGACGACCGCCCGCAGCAATCACATTGAACTTTCGAATCGAAACTGCTGAAGCGAACCTACGCGGACGTACGGCCGCAGTCTGTGCGCTGCCGGACGGAGCGCTGCCAATTTGCGCCTACTGGCAGGCTGTGAGTGCGCGGATGGGCCAGCGACCTCCCTTCATAGAGGGAGCGAAGCAGGTCAGAGACACTATTGAACGTCCGCTACCGGGAAGATGCTTGACCGTCCGCAACTGGCCGATTGCTGCTGGTCAGCGGCGCAGTGGTGGACCAGATGGTCGTTGAGGTCGAGACCTTCTTCGATGTAGTCCGTAGCCGGGAATTGAAATCCCGCCTGCACGCGGTTCAAGACTAGCCGCAGCGGTGGCGAAAAACTGTCAAGCGTAATCGCTTCCTGAACCTGTGAGGCGATATGCGCAAGTCCCATCTCGGGACCAAGATGGGGTAGCGTTGAAAGGACGGCAGGTGGGTGGTATGACAGCCTGCTAGTAAATTCTGTTTATTTATACAGTATTTCGGATGTGTAGCAAACTCCCCGCCCGTGCCAGCCAACTTGGTGGCTTTCAAACGAGTCTTACTTTCACGTGTTCAGGGGTTTTACTGACCAGGACGAGCCCATACCAAAGAAAGCTTTGCAGCGTGGGCAAGTCTCAGCATAAACGCTGATCTTGGCGTCGCAGTTTGGGCAGATACCTTGGGGAGCTGCCGCATCTGCAATACGCCTGCGCTCGGCATCCTCTTGCCTGCGCAGAGCCTCTTCAGCTATGGGGTCTGGCCATGCGGGCGCTGTATTTAGATGAGACACCAACTCGGCAAACTGAGGCTCATCAATCTGACCCATGGCTCTGGCCGACTCAAGCACTGAAATGCGTTGTTCGCGCCACTGAGGGCTGCATGCGCGCATGCGCTGGAACACTGACGCCAGCACCACGCGCATGACGGATGGTTCCATCTTGTCGCAATGCAAGTGAAGCTCGCCAAAATTGGTGATCAAAGTGAGGAAGGTATGAATCTTGGTCTTCGTAGTCAGCCCGTTGAGAACTGCCGCGATCGCCATACCCTCTATAGCTCCTTCGACGCCGAAGCCGCCACCTACAAAACCGCCTCCACTGGTAACTGAGCCTGGCCCCGTGATGTTGAATTCGACTAACTCAAGGTAGGAAAATCGAGCGGAGCGTGTCTTGCCTTGAAGGATTACACATTTCTCGGTGAAAAGTGCATCCACTTGTTCACCTGATGAAAATGGGAATTCTGCACCTCCCAGACAAATAGTTCCTTTGAGATGTACTTCATTGAAATTCATGTGATTCTTGCTCGTACTTGAAGGAGTAAAACTGAATAGTCGCTGGAGATGCCATCAACTACATGCGTCATGGCATGGCGGTCTCTGTGAGACTTGAGAATCAGGTTCATGATCCGAGGGTCGTGGATTGGCTAGCTTTTTCTGGATCGCACATCGGGAGAGGGCTCCTTGGCGGTGCCAAACTTTTTTTCGTTCATGCTCCGGACCACATCGTCAATGTGAGATGGGGTCAAATGCGCGTAGCGCTCGCTCATCTTGACTGATTGATGGCCCAACACTTTGCTGATTGAGAGGAGGCTTGCTCCATCCATCGCAAGGTAGCTTGCCGTGGTGTGCCGCAAGTCGTGAAATCTAAACTCTTCAATGCCAGCCGATTTCAGTGCTGTGCTCCATGGCTTGCGAAGATCGACGGGCCGCTCTGCGTTTATGTAGCTCGGAAAAATCAGGCCAACGGCTTTGTTGTCTTGTCGTTCGCTCGCCGTCTTTCGGCGCCGTTCTTCGAGCATCTCTAGTGCAGGGGATGTGATCAGCACAGAGCGCGCTTTTTCGTTTTTGGTCTTGTCTGCTTCCAGATGCACCCGAGTGAGGCCCTGTTCCGGTACGGCATGAATGTCTTTCCATTCAAGACCCATGATTTCGCCCTTTCGCATGCCTGTCGTAAGCGCAAGTAGGACAACCAAGTACAGATCCGGGTTTGAGGAGCGTTTGCATGCATCAAGCAACGCTTCACGTTCAGCGTCGTTCAAGTAGCGAGTGCGTTCATTTTTGACTTTGGGACGCTGTACGTTCTTGACCGGCGAGGTTTCGCACCAGCCCCATTTACACGCCATGCTGAACGCATGCGACAGCGCCATGAGGTACCGCATAACGGTGGCCGGGGCAGGGGGCTTTCCCGTTCTTGTCTTCGATTTCTTTAGTTTGTCGATACGACGTGTCACAAGATCGGTTGTGACTTCAGACAGCGCGTAGTGGCCAAGTTCACTGATCCACCAAGCAATATGCGTTTTGTGATCTTTGCCGCTGTTGGCTTTGTCTATGAGTACGTAGTCGCGATAGCGCTCCAGCAGTTCTCGCACGGTGTATTGGCTGGCAGAGTTTTTCCGAATGGTCATGCCGGTTCGGATTTCGGTCTCCACCTGCATTGCCCACTGCTTGGCGTCAGTCTTTCGCGTGAAAGTCTTTGACTCGGGTGGGTGACCTTTGATGCGGACTTGAGCTTGGTAGCTCACGTTGCCGTTTTGGTCTTTGCGTTCACGGATAGCAGCCATGTTGTGTTTTGTGTACGGTCAGCGAAATGTGACGGCACAAAAACTGGCTAGAGAGAGATGGCACTGTTGTGCAGTGCTGCCAAATTGTGCCGTCTACTGTGACTTGAGTGTGACAGGAGACGGCACTTGGGGCAATAACGACTCGTAAGTCGTTGATTTTATTGGTGCCGGAGAGATGAATCGAACACCCGACCTTCTCATTACGAATGAGGTGATATTGGTATTCATTAGTGTAGAATTGTGTTGATGTTCTTATGTAAAACAATGGTTTATGAGGAAATCAAGCCTTCTGACTGTTGATTTTTATATGGGCGTATTCAATCAATTTGCCTACAGATTGCCTACAGATTCGGAGGTGGCGCGATGACAACCAAGAATAGGGTTCGCCTGACAGCGGGGCGGGTTGACGCGTTTGTGTGTCCGTCCGGCAAGTCGCAGGCCTTCTTGTGGGACACAGAGTCCCCGGCGCTGGCGCTGCGTGTTTCTCCAACAGGGCGCAAGACTTATGTGTTCGAGTCGCGCCTGAATGGAGTGACCTTGCGTATTCCTATTGGCACGGTGGCTGATTGGGCATTGGGTGATGCGCGTACCCGCGCCAGTCAGTTGAAGGTTCTCGTTGATAGCGGGCAAGATCCGCGAGAGTTGGAGCGCCAGCAGCAGTCGGTAAAAGAAGCCGAGCGTAGACAGGCACAAGCAAAGGCGCTGACGGTTGCCGAAGTATGGCCGCTGTACTTGGAAAATGGGAGGCCGAAGCGCAAGGACGAATGGAAGCCGCGCTACCTTGATGACCTCAAGAAAATGGCGGCCCCAGGCGGCGAGAAGAAGAAGCGTGGGCAAGGCCTGACGCGACCAGGGCCGCTGCACCCATTGTTGGCGCTGCCGCTTGCAAGCATTGATGAGGATGTGCTCAAGGCTTGGTTTGACTCGGAGGCCAAGAGCGGCAAGCACCAGGCTGCACGGGCGCTGATGATGTTTCGAGGCTTTTTACGCTGGTGTGCCTCAAGGCCAGAATACCGGGATCTGGCTGACAGAGAGGCGGGCGCTGCGCCGGCCATCTTGGAGAGTCTGCCGCCGAACACGCGCCGCACTGACAAACTTTTGCCCGAGCAAATTGCCGGGTGGTGGGCTGGCGCAGAGAGACTGACAAATCGCGTGCATTCTGTGTATCTGCGTGCGCTGGTCCTAACTGGGGCGCGTCGAGAAGAGGTTGCAGCGCTGCGTTGGCGTGACATTGATTGGCGCTGGAAGCGCATCACCATTGCCGACAAGGTGGAGCTGGCTCGGACCATTCCGCTGGCGCCGTACATGGCACATATGTTGGATAGCCTTCCCAGATCAGGCGAATATGTTTTTCATAGCGCCAGCGAGGTGGGTCATGTGAAGGATGCTCGCGCCAGCATGGCCAAGGTTCTGGCTGAGTGCGGAGTGGACCACCTGACCTTCCACGGGCTGCGCCGCACTTTCACCCAGACCGCCCGGCGCATCGTGCCTGCTGGTGTGCCTGCTCAAATATCTGGGCATAAGCCCAGTGCCGTGGCCGAGGGGTATGCCATTTTGGCGCTCGATGAGTTGCGGCCCTATATGACTCAGATTGAAGCGGAGTTTTTAAGACTGGCTGACGTGCAGTTCAGTGTGAATGATGTACCCGGCCAACTGAGGGCGGTGAAGTAGCGCCTCTGGACCCCCAAGGGCAAAAGCAGACACGTTTTGCAACCATCAATACGCGCGAGCTTGTATTTATGTGGTGGTACAGGTGGAACGGTGGAACAAACCACATAACACTATGATTTTTATGCAAAACTATGAGAGGATGGCTGTTCCACCTTGTTTTTTGTTGGTGGAACAGGTGTACCGCCATACATAGCATGCATTTATTGCTATTGTTTTTGAAGTGCAGCACCAGGAAATGCAGCATCAATCAAATGTCAGTGATAGTTGGCGCGTAGCATTTCTGTGAACGATCGATTACAATAGGCCATGCTCACCATTAAGCGCACAGCGGAATTTGATTCATGGCTATCAGGTTTGCGCGACACGATGACGCGCATCCGCTTGGCCAGGCGTCTGGATAAAGTGGCGCGCGGCCTGCTGGGTGACTGCAAGCCTGTTGGCGCTGGGGTGTATGAGCTACGTGAGGACTTTGGACCAGGCTGGCGCATGTACTACGCCCAACGTGGCGATGTGCTGGTGGTGATGCTTGGTGGCGGCGACAAATCTACCCAGCAAGCAGACATTGCAGCAGCCCAGGCCTTGGCCGCAACTCTGGAGCCCGAAGAGGGCGAGAAGAAGGAGTAATTCATGAGCAAGATCAAAATTGCAGATCTGCCAACTTTCGACATGGCGGAGTACCTGAAATCTGATGAGGACGTGGCCGCCTATCTCACGCAGGTTCTGGAAGAGGAAGACCCCGCAGAGCTGGCGCATGCCTTGGGGGTGATCGCCCGAGCTCGTGGCATGAGCGAGATTGCCAGCGCCAGCGGTCTAACCCGTGAGGCACTCTACAAAGCCCTGCGCCCTGGCAGCAAACCCCGCTTTGACACCATTTGGCGCGTGTGTACTGCACTGGGCGTGCGCTTGGTTGCGCAACCCGTTCACGCCTGATTGTTTCGTCTCAGCTAGGCCCGCTTCGAAACCGGGCTGAAAAGCCAGTCCTCCCGCTGGCCTGCTGCGACACCTATTTTGGGGGAGCGCATTCGGGAGGATGCTGTGGATTTTTCTGCTTGGAACTATGCGAAAAGCTTTCGACTGCATGAGGCAGCATGTTTGATTGCCGGCGTCATGCCGATTGCCAAGAAGTTTCCTACTAGTGAGGAGTTGCCGCCTCAGGCAAAGCCAATTCTTGTTCGGCTAATGTCTGCATACACTGAGTGGCTTCTCCAACAGCACTCGCCGCTCCGTCCGAAGGCTCTTTGTCTTGAGGGCTGTTTAGAAGTTGACGGAACAGTGCCAGAGTTTGTACTGAACGAGTTGACTGGTGCGCTTGTCAGCCGTGAAGCCTTGCACCGTTTTCTTACTGATTTTGGTGATGTGGGACATCAGCCAGGTTATGACTTTGGCCCTATTGGCGGGGTAGGGCAGGCGCGTCAAGCAGTCCTCCAGTCTCAAGGCGCACAAAGCAGCGAAGCTCAACCTGAGGCGGCAGACAGGATCAATAACACGATCGAGACCAAGGAACAAAGACAAGACCGTCGTTTGCAAGCTTGCATCGATGCGGGTTTGCCAATGAGCACTAAAGCTGCGTTGTCTCGCTTGCCCAATGGCGTGGGTGGGGTTGCGGACAAAGAAGGCGTGTCACGACAAGCGTTTTCAGCGGACGTGAAAGCTGCTTTAGAGCGTCGAGAAATTGCCAAGCGGGAGGGTGTTGTTGCTTACCGCGCATGATGCAAGTGCCTGCATTTTCCTGCATTTGCAGGATGCTTTCATTCGGCAGACGAAAATGCAAGCACCTGCATATGTGACAGCATGAATATGCATGGTAACTAATCGATATCGCTGTGACCTTGCAGCGTCATTCGATTATTGCCATGCATACATCTATCCAACATAGCTTTGCGACCAGGGGGCAGCACTTCCCCCCGCTAGAGCTGGAAACTCGTACTCACATTCCTACAGCGCAGTTCGCGTTCTATATGGGCCGTCGCCCGCAGACCGCAAGAGGGTGGGCCTGTAATGAAAGCGGCCCAATCCGCCCGATCCGCATTCATGGCCGCCTGGCCTGGCCTGTCGCAGAAATCAAGCGCCTTCTCGGTGTGGAGGGCTGCTAAATGCTCACCACTGACTTCATTGACCCCACCGAAGTGGGCGTGGTGCGCATCAGCACGCTGATGACCGCTGCTGAGCGCGCCTACATGTATGCCCAGGCCGTGAAAGCCACTGCTCAGTACCAACAGGCCTTGACCGATGCTTACGGAATCTGGCGCGAGGAAACCGGCAACCATGAGCACATTGAGCGAGGCTCAACCCAGTGGGAAACCATGATGGAGGCCACTGCACGCCAATATCGCCAGCTGCAAAACGCCAAGGCACGCGAGCGACGCGCCAAAAAAAGGCTGGTGGACTTTGTTATGGGAGGCGCAGCATGAATGCATTTACCCCTGCGATAGCAATCCCCACCATGACCAGTTTGGAGCTGACGGACTTCATCAACGATGACCGCAAGGCACGCGCGCAAGCTGTTGGCGCTGCCTTTCCGTCGCCGGGCTTTGCCAGGCTGGAGCACAAACACTTATTGGACAAGGTGCCTGATGTGCTGGGCGAAAGATCGGCCGAATTTTCGGCCAATCTACCCGATGCCTATGGTCGCCCGCGCCGCGGCTACCGTTTTGCCAAGCGCGAGGCCTGCCTGCTGGCCATGAGCTACAGCTACGCGTTGCAAGCCAAGGTATTCGACCGGATGACAGCGCTGGAAGCACGGGAAACCCTGCAGTCGCGCGCGTTAACGCCCGCCGAGATGTTCCTGCAGAACGCGCAAGCCATGGTTGAGGTGGAACGCCGGCAGATCGCTCAGGGTGAAGAGATGGCGCGCCTGTCTGAGTCTGTGGAGACGCTCATGGTGGGCTCCATGACTTTGACCGAGCGGCCGAGCAACTCGGAGTCCATCACGCACATTCGCCCGCGCATGTTGGCCAAATATCAACTGCCAGCCCGCATCGTTGATTTGGTAATGCGCCAGCTGCCGTATAGCCCAAAACCCGCTGGCATGGTGCGCAATCAGCGTGAGGAGGCCTTGGGCGCAAGCTACGCGGTGTTCTGGACCAAGGATGTGAATACCACGTTCGCACGTTTCGTTAAGGAGTGCACGCGAGTCACTGCCACGAAGGTGACGCACCCCGACATTCCTGAGCGCTTCACCTTGGCGCCGGGCGTGGAGGTGCGCCATGGCTAAACGCAAACACCACGCAAAATCCACAGCCGCCGATGCCCAGCGCGCCCGCGCACTGGAGGCGTTGCGCGCAGGTGCGAAAACCACCTACGACCTGCGCCGCCTGGGCCTTTATCAGGCGCCAGCTCGTATCTTGGAATTGCGCCGCCGTGGCTATGAAATCACGACAGAGCCTGTACAGATCGTTGATGCAGATGGTTTTATCCATGAGCGCGTGGCCCTGTACACCTTGATCAGCTCGCCAGCGAAGGAGCATAGCCATGCAGACCTGCAATAAAAAAACGCCTTGGGTCACGGGGGTGCACACCAAAGCGCTTTACGGATTTACTGCGCATTCTACTCAGGCCGGCCACTGTGCGTTTATCGTGGTTGGAGGCCGGGGTTTACTTTTTGCTGCTCCGGGTTGGGAAGAACCCGGCAATGATCCAACGAAAAATGAACCACACCAGGGTCAGAATAATGGCTGTACCTGCGGCGGCGATAGCTGCATCAAGAAACCTGCTGCTGTCAGTGGTGCATGGAGCCGCTACTCCCAATTCAGCGGCTCTATCAAGTATCCCCATTTGCTGATATCTGCGGCAAGAAAGGCGCGCGCTATCTGCCCACACGGTGCCAGTTACCCCCACCACAATCAGCAAAGAAAGAACGATATACAGCCGTTTGAGGCCTTTGATGATATTCATGCATCTAAATGTAGCATCGCCAAGTGCTATTTCTTTGTGGATGGGCGCGTATCGTTTCCCCGCGCGTCGTGCTATATTTGCGTGGCTGCGACAGTAAATCGCAGTGGGGATTGGCGTCCTCAAGTACTCTCTGCGACGCAAGCCGCAGGTTCTTCCGCAGAGTCATGCGGCTTGTTCGTTCGCGCCCCTTTTATGGCGGCTCGGGCAGGGAGCCGTAAGGCTCGCCGGTTTCCGCAGGGAGTGCCCGGTACGCCAACCTGTTCGAGCCGCCGCCCTGATTGGCGTCAGAGCGGTGGTTACATCAAACTGCACTCTCTGGAGGCCATCATGGCTCAGTCTTCCCCTGCGCAAGTTTTCGCGCCCACGCATCCCCACATCGTTCCCGGCCTGTCGCTGACTGATCCGCATTGCGCGGAAGTTCTCAACGCTCTGCCTGGCATGGCAGATCCAGCCCAGCACCAAGCGGTGACGACTGGCCGTCTGAGCGAAACCGCGCTCATCCAACTGCATGCGGACGCACACAACGCGTTGAGCATGGCGGCCTACATCCTGCGCCAGCCGCAACCTGACACTGCTGCAGCCCGCGCCAAGGCCATACAGGCCCTGCACGCACTTCGCAACCTGTCGCTGAGTCTGGAGGCGTAATCATGAAGACCAAAAACAACGCTGCCCGAGTGGCAGTGACGGCCGCTGCATGCGCGGATATTGCAACCAAGGCCAAGCCGCGGGATGTTTTTGATTGCATTGCCATGGATCTGCCCCGTGATCAATGGGAGTCTGCGATGGGCAAGAGCGAGGCCAACTCGGAGGCTGACAACGAGCAGCAACCTGTAGACATTCACGATATTTGCAGGCACAGCATGGCTTGCGGCTTTACCCGCGACCTGTCGCTAACTGAGTGGGAGGCGCGAGCGATAAACACGCGCTTGTATGGCTTGAACGCTATTTCGGCTTTGCTCATAGCGGCAGATGATGGCGAGGCTCTCAAGCTGAGCGGGTGGTTACAAGGTGGCCTGCACAACGCTCTGTTTGCGCTGGCCGAGGATGCGCAGGATGTGTTGCATCGTGCCAATGAGAAGGCCGAAAAAGCGGAGAAAGGCGGTGCAGCATGAGTACCAAAAGCAAAGTGCACTGGCTGGCTTGTCTGATGTTGGAGGCTGAAGCGCAGCCTGACGGCATGACTACTTCTCGCTACGAGCGCCTGCCAGGTCTTTACAACACCTCTGACGAGGCAATGGCCGTCGCTGAACTGGCCGCCAGCGCCCGCCCTGAAGCCATTGGCTACAGCGCAGTACGCGTGGGAGAGCGCCATGACCATTGAGCAATTCTCCCGAGCCATCGAGGCAGCAGGCATGGTGCCGCCCGATGTGATCCATGCTGATGGCTCGCTGCATCGCTTCAGCCCCAGCGGGCGCAGTAGCGATACTGCGGGGTGGTACGTAGTGCACAGTGACGGCATTCCCGCTGGGGTGTTCGGCTGCTGGCGCTCTGGACTGATGCAGACCTGGTGCGCCAAGGCTGACAACGCCATGACGCCGGCTGAACGCGAGGCCATGCGCCAGCGTGTACGGCAAGCCAAAGCCCAGCGCGACGAAGAACACCAGCAGCGCCAGCACATGGCGCAAGGTGCAGCGCATGCGCGGTGGGCAACTGCATTGGCGCGGCCGGCTGATGTGGCGCGCCACCCTTACCTGATTGCCAAGGGCGTGCAGGGCTTTGGTATTCGCGTTGAGGGTGACCCGAGCGCCGGCCTATTGCTGGTGCCCATGCGCGATGCCGCAGGCATGTTGCATAGCTTGCAGAGCATCACCCCCAGCGGCAACAAGCGCTTTTTGGCGGGCGGCCGCGTGCACGGCTGCTATCACGCCATTGGCCAGATCAGCACGGCATTGGTGATTGCCGAGGGTTTTGCCACGGCCGCCAGCATTCACGAGGCCACCGGATTGGCTGTGGCTGCAGCGTTCAACGCCAGCAATGTGCCAACGGTGGCCCGAGCGTTGCGGCAGAAGTACCCGGCCCTGCCCCTGGTGCTGGCTGCAGATGATGACTATGCCACCGAGGGCAATCCTGGGCTGACAGTGGCACGCCATGCCGCGCTGGCCGTGGCCGGCGGGGTGGCGGTGCCGCAGTTCCCTGCCCGCCGCTCCGGAGCGACCGACTTCAACGATTTGCACCAATTGGCCGGCCTGGACGCCGTGCGCGCCTGTTTTGCCGAGGTGCTGGAGGGCTTGTGCCATGAAAAGCAGTGAGAAAGAAACCACCGCTGTAGCTGCAGCTGTATGCCAGTCCGCGCAACGCCAGATGGACGCAGTCCAGACCTTGGCCGAGTTGTGGGAGCGTGTGGGCACCCATGTGCAGGTGCGCCGCAAGCCTGCAATGCCGCCCAAGACCTTAGCAAAACTTAGCATGCCCAATGCACACAACCCCATCCCCACCGAGCAGGAGCGCCCGCGCTTTGTGGTGCTGGACGAGGAGTACCGAGCCGCAGACGGCAGCAAGTACAGCCCTGGCGTCTGGCACTTTGGCATCAAGCCTGGCCGCGGCGAGGCACCGCCCACGCTCACACAGCGCCGTATCTGCGGCCCGCTGCATATTGAGGCAGTGACATTTGATGCTGCTGGCAACAACTTCGGGCGCTTGCTACGCTTCAAGGACACGCGTGGCCAGTGGCGCGAGTGGGCCATGCCCATGGAAATGCTCAAGGGCGACGGGGCAGACATGCGCGGCGTGCTTCTGGCCATGGGCGTGTATATCGACCCGAGTCCAGCGGGCCGACAGATGCTGGCCGTTTATCTGCAAAGTCAGACGCCTGCGCGGCAAATGGAGGCCGCAACGCAGACCGGGTGGGCAGGCGATGGCTTCAAGGCCTTTGCATTGCCAGACGGGGTTATTGGCCCCCAGGCGAGCAAGGTAACGTTTCAGGCTCAGGCGCTGCATGCCGACGAATACACCATGCGCGGCACACTGCCCGGCTGGCAGGCGGCCATAGCAGCGCCAGCAGCCGGCAACCCTATGATGGTGCTGGGCTTGTGCACCGCATTTGCGGGACCGGTGCTGGCGCTGGTGGGAGCGGAATCGGGCGGCGTGCACCTAGTAGGCGACAGCTCCACCGGCAAGACCACCGCATTGCAAGCTGCCTGCAGCGTGTGGGGTGGCGAGAGTTACCGCCGCAGCTGGCGCGCTACGGCCAATGGCCTGGAGAGCACTGCGGCACTGTTCAACGATGGCCTGCTGGCGCTGGACGAAATCAGCGAATGCGACCCGCGCGACGTGGGCGAGGTGGTGTACATGCTGGGGAACGGCCGCGGCAAGGCACGCGCCAGTCGCACCGGTAGCGCCCGCACGGTTGCCCGCTGGCGCAGCAGTGTGCTGTCCACTGGAGAGCGCAGTATTGCCACCAGCATGATGGAGGCTGGCCAGCGGGTGAAGGCCGGGCAAGCTGTGCGCCTGCTCGATATTCCGGTGCAGCGCACTTATGGCGCCTGGGATGTGTTGCACGGCCATGCCAGCGGCCCGGCATTTTCTGACGCCATCAAGCGCGCCAGCCGTCAGCAATACGGCACGGCCGGGCGCGCTTTCCTGGAGAAGCTGACGCGTGACACAGGCGCCCTGATTGAGTGCTTGGAGTCCATAAAGCAAGAGCTGCTGCAGGGGGCCAACGCCAGCGCCAGCAGCGGCGATGGGCAACCCGCCCGCGCTGCTGCACGCCTGGCTGTGCTGGCGCTCGCCGGAGAGCTGGCCACCGCTTATGGCGTGACGGACTGGGAGGACGGGGAAGCCACCAAGGCAGCGGCCGTGGGCTTTGGCGCCTGGCTGGCGCAGCGTGGAGACGTAGCCGGCAACATGGAACAAGAACAGGTGGCGCAAGCGGTGCGCAGCTTTATCGAGCGCCATGGAGACAGCCGTTTTTCTGACGCGGCCGGGCCGTTTGATGAAAAGCTGCAGGCGGTGCGCGACCGCGCTGGCTGGTGGAACAGCACCGCCGAAGGTATGACGTATTGGTTCACCACAGAAGGAATGCGTGATGCTCTCAAGGGCTTCGACTACCAAGGCGCCATTCGCGTTTTGCAAGCCCGTGGCGTGCTGCCACCTGCTGGCAAGGATGGCAAAACATCCCGCAAGCACCGCATTCACGGCCGCAGCGTGCGGGTGTATGAGGTGGCGGCCGATAAGCTACAAGACTGAGTAAGGAGGAGCACATGATGGAAACCCCAAAGGCAAGCGCGCTGCCCGTCATCGTCTTGCATCAGAGCAGCAGCGGCCAGGGCGTGGCAGGTGGACTACCTAAAGCACCAGCACCGCAAGTGGTGGATAAGCCCAGCAGGATGACGCAGGCTAAGCGCGCCGCCTTGGATGCGCTGGCTGTGTTGGGTGGCAACTTTTTCGAATGGGGCGCACCGCCTTATGCGTTATCGAAGGTCGCTGAGCGCCTGGGGGTGGACTTGTCCAACTTGGCCAAAACCATGCGCTTGCTGGAGCGTGATGGCTTAGTGGTGCGGGAGGTGGTCACCCGCGATTGCTGGAACGCCATCGCGCAACGCCACATGCCGCGCCGTTGCGTCTGCTACTGGCTGGCGGCCACGATGGCGCAGGACAAGGCCCGCGCGACGCAGTGGCGTGAGGGTGCTGCAGAACGCGCTCAAAGCGCCCTCGACCGTTTGTTTACACGCTAGATCCGTCGAACTTGGCTAGGCCACTTCGCCGGGTTCCTCATCTACATTGGTCAAACTGCCCAACCGGAGGGCGATGCAGTGACCCTATTCCAATTCAGCGGGCCAGCGCTTCAAACCCTTCAACACACCGTCATTGCGCACGCGGTACACCTTCAAGATTCCGGCAACATTGCGCAGAACAACATAGTGTTTTCCATCGACCGTTCGCACCTCGGAGGCATTGGAGGGTTGCAAGGGCTGCCCTTCAGTAGCGCTTCTGAAATGGGCTGCGATAGCGCGGTTGAGCAGGTTCTGATTATCCATAAGCTGAGCTCCATAAACTATGTTTGTGAAACAGAGTTTATGGCAAATTCCGATGTCATGCAATGACCCGGGTGGCGCGTCATAGCTTTAATCGAGCGCTACGGCCGAGTGTCAGAGGGTGTGCCGCGGCGGACCAGTCAATCCACCTGGACGAGTTTCAGCGCCGGTTCGTGCGACAACACAGTGCGTTCCATGAGGCATTTCACCTTGGGTTGCAGAAAGTGATTCCTGCGGCGGCCGGTGCCCACGAGCTTCAAAAAACTTCAGCTCGCACCTCATAAAACCTCATATTGCGACGCCTCTAAACCTGTCAAAACCTTACCTTGGGCCAGATAGCGTCAGCAGTCGGAGGCACCTAATTCCAGCTCACTGCGACCAATACGCGCGCCGTTGGCTCGTGCATTCGTGATTCTGGGGGCCCATAAAAAGGGAGCTTTTGGCTTGCGCAAGCAAACGCATCCTGATTGCCAACCGGTATGGGGTTTGGTCATTGGGGGTCAGGTGGCGACCATGGGCGACATGGAAAAAGAACTTCTTCGCCCATCCACCGCCGCAGCGCGCTACGACATGAGCCGTCGAACCTTCGACCGGCGCATGCGCGCTCCCGGCAGCCCGCAACCCATACGCCTGAGCCGCCGCATGGTGCTTTTCAAGCGCGCCGAACTGGACGCGTTTTTTAGCAGCATGCAGGCGCCCAGCGCTAACACCATGGAGGCTGTCAA
Organism: Comamonas trifloxystrobinivorans; assembly: GCF_043359985.1. Lineage (NCBI taxonomy): Bacteria > Pseudomonadati > Pseudomonadota > Betaproteobacteria > Burkholderiales > Comamonadaceae > Comamonas > Comamonas trifloxystrobinivorans. The sequence continues at coordinate 45,085 of NZ_JBHZGV010000016.1, read as the reverse complement.
TGCTTGACCTTGAAAACCTGTCTCTACATGAGCAGCAAGCACTTGCCGATGACGAGAGATATCGCCAAAAAGGCGTTATTAACTTAGGCATGCAATCTCGCCCAAAACTTACTGATGCCGAGATTGCAGAAGAAACCCGCCTGAGTGCCGCACGCGCATTGCCCGACGAGCTATTCAGCAACGATCCTGAAATTCAACGCTTGCAAGCCAACCTGCATATCAAGGTGGCAATTGCCGAGAAGCACGCTCAGATTCGCCATTGGCTGGCAGAGCAACGTGCCCAACTTGGAGCTGCCGTTGATGATGCTGAGCGCGTGCTGATGCTCGCCATGTTGAAAGACGCTGCAGCGCAGGACGCAAGTTTTACGCAGGCCCGCGAAGCCATTGCAGCGTATGAGCAAGCTAAGTCCATGTGTGCATTTTCTGATGAGGTGCACGCCACCGTAACGGGACGCAGCTTGATGGATCGAGACGCACGAATTGCGGCCCGAGACCATGCACACCAAGCCTTGAAGGATCGGCTTTTTGAACTGAAAAAGGCGCATGTTGATGCGCTTGCCCAAGCTGGCCAGCAGAACGAAGGAGGTGTGTAATGCGCGGTTTTCAACCCAATGCCCAACGAGGCAAGGTCAACCCATTTGCCAACGGTGGCCCCGTGCGCGGGCCAGGCACTGGCACATCAGATGAGGTGCAAGACGAGGTGCCCAACGGCACTTACATCATGCCCGCCGACAGCACCCAGGCTGTCGGTGAGCAGCAATTGGCGGCGATGGGGGGCGGGCCGCGCGGCTTTGCACCGGCACAGAGTAAAGGCGTGCCTGTTCAATTGAGCAACGGCGAGTTCAAGCTGCCACCCGAGCAGGTGCATGCCATTGGTGTGCAGGCGCTCGACCAGATGAAGAACGCCACCCATACGCCCGTGGCGGCACGTGGCTTTGCGCCAGGTGCGGCCCAGGCGCAGCCGGAAGAGCCGCGCATGTTCTTCGCCGATGGCGGCGTGGTCCGCGGCCTGCCCGTGCGGCGTGGCTATTTCGACGGTGGCGCCGTGAGGGAAGACGAGCAAAAGCGCTCCAATTCTTTCGGCGATGCTGCCGCTGCCGTGGCAAGCCCTGGTGTCTCCCAGATCCCGGCGCCCGCGTCTGCTGCTCCCTCGGTATCAGCGCCAGCAAGCGCGCCCACCAGCCCCTCAAACATGTTCCCGGGCAGCCGACTGCCCGGCAATAGTGGCGCCACCAGTGCGCCGCCACCTGCGCAAGGTATGCCCGAGGCTGAGCGCGCGCGGGCCATTGCCCAAATCCCCATGGATACCTATGGGGCAGCGCCTGCACCTGGTCGGGCGCCTCTGCCTGCAACCAGCCAAGCGCCAGCACCAGCAGTCGCGCAGCCCCCGGCTGTTTCTGCCCCTGCACCTTCCCCTGTTGCTCAGCCATCACCACAGGCTAACCAGGTGATGCCGGGCGTATTCCGCAGTGGCAATAGTTATGGCGACAGCGCAACGGCAGCGGTAGCGGGCGCTCAGCCCCGAGGCTTGCCTTCGGCGCAGAACATGGCGGCCGCCGATGCGCTGGCCCAGCGCTCCGAGCAAGAATCTGTCGCCCGCATTGCCAGTGGGCAAACCGCACGCGGCTTTGCTGTTGCCCAGGCGCAGCCGCAAGCGGGTTGGTCGGGCGTGATTGGCAGCGACCCAGCAGCCGGCCGCGAGCGCAAGGAAATGATTGACCGGCTGACCACGCCACACAAGGGCTCACCCAACGGCCAGCTGACCCTGGGCCAGCTGAACGCGCTCAACAACCTGTACGACCGCGAGGCACGCACCGCGCAGGCCGAGGCCAACAACGCCACCAGCTTGCAGCAAACCCAGATGCAGGGTGATGCCAGTCGTGATGTGTCTGTGCTGCGAGAGGCCGGCGAAACCCGGCGAAGCTCTCTGCAGCAGGCGCTGGCTGATATTCGTGACCGGCGTACTGCGCAGCATCAGTCCTCCCAGAACGATATTGCCCGCCAGCGGCTGGCACTGGATGTGCAGAAGGCTGGGCAAGGCTCAATCCCTGCGGGCTACCGGGCGCGACAGGACGGCAGTGGCCTGGAGTTCATCCCAGGCGGCCCTGCAGATCCACGCAACAGCAAGGAATCTGTGCAGCAGAACAAGGACACGCAAGATGTGTTCTCGATCCTCGATCAAGCACGCCCTTTGCTGAAAACTGCAACAGGCAGCTATGCGGGCGCATTGACGGACAAGGTGGCGCAGGTTGGCGGGTGGTCCCCAAAAGGCGCCGATTCGGCTGCTCAACTCAAGGCACTGCAAGGCGCTTTGGTGTCGAAAATGCCAAAGATGTCTGGTCCACAGTCGGACAAGGACGTGCAGCTGTATCAAGAAATGGCTGGCCGGATTGGTGATCCGAATGTCCCCGCTGAGCAGCGCATGGCAGCCATGAAGACGGTCGAGGACCTGAACATGAAGTACTTGCCGGTGGCTACCGATGCTGGCGCCTACCAAGCGCTGCCAGCGGGCTCGTACTTCAAGACACCTGACGGATCAGTGCGGAGGAAGCAGTAATGGCAAACCCGTGGGATAACGACGAGATCATTCGCCCAGCGCCAAGTGCGCCAGCGGCAATCACTTCATCAACACCAGCAGCGACACCGCAGCCAAACCAAGGAATCGCAGCGCAAGCGGCGCCGCTTTGGGAGCAAGACCCCATAGTCCGCCCGGCACCAGGCGCTAACACTGCGCCTGCGCAAGCCGGCGTGCCAACTGGTGGAACTCCAGCACCAGAGTCCATGGCGCCAGCACCGCCCCAAAGCCTCGCGCAGATCGCAGCAGACTACACCAAGAGTGTGGGCCGGCAAGTGGGCCTCACTGCCCGTTACGGCATGGAGGGCTTGGGACAGGCGGCCGAGGTGGTGACCGAGCCAGTTCGCCACTGGCTGACCGATCCGCTGATGCGCGCCATGGGGGTGAATACGGAGGGTAGCAAGCCGCTGGGGCAGGCAATGACAGGGGTTGCTGACAGAGTAGGGCTGCCCAAGCCCGCCAATGAAACGGAGCGAGTGGTGGGCGATACCGCGCGTTTTATGGCCGGTGGCGCGGGCATGGCCGGGGCTGCTGGCAAGGTGGCGCAAGCAGCTGCCCCTGTGACGGCAGCGCTTCACAAGGCAAGCGGCCCCTTGCAGATGGCGTTTCAGGCCATGGCAGCCAACCCTGGTATGCAGATTGCTGGATCGGCTGGCGCTGGCATTGGCGCAGGCCTTGCGCGGGAGGCTGGAGGCGGTGAAGGGGCGCAGCTTGCGGCAGGGCTTGCAGGCGGGCTTGGTGTCAGCGGCCTGGTTCAGGCGGCACGCTCTGGCGTCCAATCGGCCAGCGTGTTGATCCCTATTCGAGCCAAGAGAGTGGAGCAACAGATTGAGCAAGCCATGGGCAACGCAGGGGTTAGCTGGCAGGAGGTGCCCGAAGGCATCCGCCAGGGAATGCGGGTCGAGGCCGAGAAAGCTTTACGCTCTGGCACCTCTCTCAATGCAGATGCGCTTGTGCGCCTGTTGGATTTCAAGCGGGTGGGCGCCACTCCAACGCGTGGCACGCTGAGTCTAGACCCTGTGCAAATCACCCGTGAGCAGAATTTGGCGCGCACTGGAGCCAATTCAAGCGACACAGGGCTGCAAGGCCTGGCGCGAGTGCAAAACGAGAACAATCGCACGCTGATTGACTCGCTCAACCGCCTGGGCGCCGCCAGTGCAGACGATGCAGTGAACACGGGTGAGCGTCTTATGGGTTCGCTGCAGCGTGGGCTAGATGCCGACAAGCTGGGCATTGACGCCTTGTATGCCCAAGCTCGTGATAGCGCCGGCCGCAGTGCTTCGCTGGACGGGCACGCGTTCACCACCCAGGCCAGCCAGCTGCTGGATGACAACCTGCTAGGCGGTGCTCTGCCGTCCAGCGTACAGACGCACCTGAACCGCATTGCCATGGGTGAGGTGCCGTTTAATGTGAACTATGCCGAGCAGCTCAAGACCGCTATCGGCAAGCTGCAACGCGCCAGCAGCGATGGCCAGCAACGCATGGCGCTGGGCATGGTTCGCCAAGCGCTGGACGATACACCGCTGATGGAGGCGGGGCGTGGCGGCGCTACAGCAGGTCGACCAGCTGCTGCAACTGCTGGCGCTGAACTTGGCGAGCAGGCTTTGGACGCATTCAACCGCGCCCGCTTGGCCAATCGCACCATGATGCAGCGTGTGGAGAGCATGCCTGGCCTGAAGGCTGTCTACGAGGGCAAAGCCACGCCCGATGACTTCGTGCAACGCTACGTGATCAGCACCAGTGCCAAGGCGCAAGATACCGGCCGCCTGGCCCAAGAGTTGCGCGCCAATGATCCGCAGTCGCTGGAGGCCGTGCGCAGCAGCATTGCCTTGCACCTCAAGCAAGCCGCAATAGGTGCAGCGGCCGACGAAACCGGGCGCTTTGGCGCCAGCGGTTACAACCGCGCCCTGCTGGCGCTGGGGGCCAAAAAGCTGTCGCAGTTCTTTGATAAGGACGAGATTGCCATGCTCAAGGCAGTGGGCAATGTGTCGCAGTACACCACAGTGCAGCCTGTTGGCTCTGCGGTGAATAACAGCAACTCGGGTGCGCTGTTGATGGGGCGGGGGTTGGACATGCTTGACCGTCTCTCTGCCAAGGTACCGCTTTTGGGCATTGGACAAACGGTTTCGGGTATCACCAAGGGCGTGCAGCAGCGCCAGGCGCAAAGCATTGCCAGCGTGTTGGCTCGCAAACCCGGGCCGGAGGCGCGCCGGCTGCCCGGTGCCACGTTTGGAACACTGATGGCAGGCACTGGGGAGAATTGATGCCCAAGGAAATCAAACCTATTACAAGCACACAGCGTATCTACGACGCCGTGTGCGAGCTCTATAACCTGGAGCAAGTGGCCACGCGCGAAACCGTGGCCGAACTCACCGGGCTCAAGCTGAGCATCGTAGATGACCGCTTGCGGGCGCTCGTTGATGACGATCAGCTCAAGCGCCTGCTGCGCGGGGTGTACGCACCCGTGGAGGTGCACCCGCCTTCGCGCGCGATGAGCAAGACGGTCCTGCCAGATGGCATTGTGAAGCTGGAGGTTGGCGACGAGGTCTTGACCCTGACGCCGCGCGAGGAGCGCACGTTGGCATTGCTTCTATCCGGCTCTGCTGTAGCTGCCATGAACATCGCCAGCGATATGCGACTGTCGGAGGCGCTCATGGAGGTGCAGCGCCGTCTTGGTGGGCGGTAGGTTCCGCGAGCAATATGCGCACGCGAGGCGCAGGCCGACAAGATGTAGGGTTTTGTTAGGTTTTTGTGCAGGGCGCGCGCAAGGAGCACAAGTTACCAAGGCCTCGGTTACCACGCCGGTTACCAAAGATGGAGCAATACGCACACGCAAAGAGAGTGGTATCCAAGGCGCTGGTATCCAGCCCGGTATCCACGAAATCCAAGATGGCTGAGCAGATCGGTTATCAGCTACTCCAGAAAACTCCAGTTCAGCTAGCCATTGCAGAGGCACGCAAGCAGCTGCAGGAGCGCACGCAGGTCACGGCTGACCGTGTGGTCATGGAGCTGGGCCTGATCGCCTTTGCTGATGCGCGCGAGCTGGCCGAGGTCAAGAGCAGCTGCTGCCGATGCTGCTGGGGTGAGGGCTTCAAGTTTCAGCGCACCGTGGGCGAATACACCCCCTCTACAAAGAACTGTGGTGGCCATCGAGCGCGGCGCCATGGCAGCCTGGCCGGTGTTCCACCTGTTCCACCAGGTGTTCCACCCTGTGGGGCACCGCAAACCCGCATGAATACTGGATGTTCCACCTGTTCCACCTGTACCACCGCAAAACCATCAATGTGTGGCTAGATGTATGAAATTTGGTCGCTTGGTGGGGGAGGGTGGAATGGACCGCCAAGAAACCTATTTGGCAGATTTGCCTACAGATTGCCTACAGGGCCGCACAAAAGAAAAACCCCACTATCGTTTTGATAGCGGGGTTTTCTTTATTTGCGTGGTGCCGGAGACATGAATCGAACACGCGACCTTCTCATTACGAATGAGCTGCTCTACCGACTGAGCTACACCGGCGTTAGAACGAAATTATAGCGTGAAATTTCGGCCTGAAAACGAAAATGGGGCAATCAGGCTTCTTGGTGGTATTTGGTGACGCGCTCGACTTCGTTTTTCGAGCCCAAGACCACGCTCACGCGCTCGTGCAGTTTGGTGGGCTGGAGGTCGAGGATGCGTTGGCGGCCGTTGGTGGCGGCGCCGCCGGCTTGCTCTACCAGCCAGCTCATGGGATTGGCTTCGTACATCAGGCGCAGCTTGCCGGGCTTGTTGGGTTCGCGCTTGTCCCAGGGGTACATGAAGATGCCGCCGCGGGTGAGGATGCGGTGCACGTCGGCCACCATGGAGGCGATCCAGCGCATGTTGAAGTCTTTGTTGCGCGGGCCTTCCACGCCGGCCAGGCATTCGTCCACATAGCGTTTCACAGGGGCGTCCCAGTGGCGCATGTTGCTCATGTTGATTGCGAATTCCTTGGTGTCTTCGGGGATGCGCACGTTTTCTTGCGTGAGCACGAAGGAGCCCATTTCGCGGTCGAGCGTGAACATGGCCACGCCGTCGCCAAAGGTGAGCACCAGCGTGGTTTGCGGGCCGTAGACGCAGTAGCCGGCGGCCACTTGCTGGGTGCCGGGTTGCAGAAAGTCTTCTTCGGTCACGCCGGGGTGGCCTTCGGGCTTTTTGAGCACGCTGAAGATGGTGCCGATGGAGACGTTGACGTCGATGTTGGACGAGCCGTCGAGCGGGTCGAACATCAGCAGGTATTCGCCTTGCGGGTAGCGGTTGGGCACCAGGTAGATGCTGTCCATTTCTTCCGAGGCCATGGCGGCCAGGTGGCCACCCCATTCGTTGGCTTCGATCAGCACTTCGTTGGCGATGATGTCCAGCTTTTTCTGCACTTCGCCTTGCACGTTTTCGCTGCCGGCGGTGCCCAGCACGTCGCCCAGCGCGCCTTTGTTGACGCTGTGGCTGATGCGCTTGCAGGCGCGGGCCACCACTTCGATCAGCAGGCGCAGTTGTGCGGGGATGAGGCCGTCAACGCGTTGCTGTTCAACAAGGTAGCGCGAGAGGCTGATTTTGCTTTTCATGGGTTTAACTCCTTAAAAACTGTTTTGAATCGGTTGGGGCTCAGAAGCGGCAGGCAGGGTGGCCGGGGCCGTCAGGGCGCTGAAGGTGTTTTGCGCGCTGTTGGCATGCGTGCCAGGTCAGCGCGCAGTTCTTTGGCGCGGGCCAGCTGTTCGCTGTGCTTCTGGGCTGTTGCATATTCTTCGTAGGCGGCCAGCCAGTGCTGGGCCTGCTGGCTTTGTTTTTGCTCGTGGGCCAAGACCATGAGCTGAAAGTAGCTGTCGTAGACGGTGGCCGAGTCGCCCGCTTTGTAGGCGATGTCCAGGCGCTGCTGCAGGTATTTGCCGGCTTGCTGAAAATCGCCCAGCTCATAGCAGTTTTGTGCCAGGTTGCTGAGCAGGCCGCGCAGGCGTTCGGGCATGCCCAGCGTTTGCAGGCGTTGTTGTGCAAAGGGCAGCAAGGTTTCGTTGGCTTGGCGTGCCTCGCGGTAGCGGCCTTGCTCGTGCAGCACGTAGCCCGCGTCTTCGTATACGCCCAGCATTTGCAGTTGCGTAGGGTAGTCGCGCGCCTGCGTTTCGTTGCCGCGCTTTTCCCAGCGCATTTCCAGCGGCAGGTTGCCCACTTGCCACAGCGGGTATTGTTTTTGGAAGGCCTGTATTTGCTCCAAGGCTTCTTCGTACTGCTGGCTGTCGGCCAACCAGCGAATGCTGGAGTAGCGCAGAAAGAAATGAGCGTAGGCCAGTTCCGGGTCGCTGGTTTGCGGGATGGTGGCGAGCGCTTTCGCCGTGGCTTTGGCTGCCGGGGCTGCCAAGTTGCGGCGGCCGTAGACGGTGGCTTGCGTGTAGTAGAACAAGAAGATTTCGCGCTTGCTGGCCCGGAGCTGCTGCAGGTAGGGCTCCAGCGTTTCCAGGTCAGCGCTCATGGCGCTGCCGCTGAAGCGGCCGCCTTCGGCAAATACCGTGGTGTACAGCGGTTGAAAACGCTTTTGAAAAGGGCTGCCCGGGCTGCTGGCCGCGTGGGCGGTGGAGCTGCTGGCTGTACCTGCGACAACTGCAGTGGCCAATATGCCAGTGCTTACGCCAGCACCAACAACGCTTGCGCCTGCGCCTGTAGCCAAGCTGGCCAAAGCAAACAGGCTTTGGCTCAGTTGGTGTTGGAGCAGGCGCTGGCCCATCTCAGTCGGCCAGTGCGCGCGTGATCACCTCGCGCACGTCGTTGCTCAGCTTGGGCTTGGCAGCTACCTTGGCGATGGCTTCGCCAGCGGCCGTGCGGTACGGTTCGGCCAGCTTTTTCCAGCGGTCCAGGGCGCGGGCCAGGCGAGCAGCAACCTGCGGGTTGAAGCTGTCGAGCGACATCACTTGCTCGGCCCAGAAGGCGTAGCCAGCACCGTCGGCGCGGTGGAAGCCGCCGGGGTTGCCGTTGCAGTAGCTGAAGATGACGCTGCGGGCGCGGTTGGGGTTTTTGATGTTGAAGTCGGGCAGCTTCATGAGCTGGCGCACGGCGGGCAGGGCGTTGCCGTCCACATCGGGCGCGCCCGCTTGCAGGGCGAACCACTTGTCCATCACCAGCTCGTCGTGCTGGAACATGGCGTGGAAGCTCTTGATGGCGGCCTCGGCCAGCGGGCTGCCGCTCACCACCAGGGCGCTCAGCGCGTTGTAGCGGTCGGTCATGTTGCCGGCGTCTTTGTAGCGCTGCAGGGTTTTGCCCGGCCACACTTTGTCGCCCGATTGGCGGGCAGCCACGCACAGCATCAACAGTGCATGGCCGGCCAGGGCGCGCTTGCCGGCGCTCTCAGCGTCCGGCACATAGGCGCCGGTGTTGCTGCATTGCTCGTAAGCCCAGGCCCAGTCGGCAGCCAGGTCGTTGGCCAGTTGGGCGCGCATGGCTTCGCGCACCTGGTGCACGATTTGCGGGTCTACGCTTTCCAGCTGTTCGGTGATGTAGGCCTCAGAAGGCAGCGTCAGCGCCAGGTCTTTGAAGGCGGCGTCCAGCTGCGGGTCGCGCAGCACGGCGCGCATGGCTTCCACGTAGGCGGGCGGCAGGATGTTGGCGTTGAGCTGGTCGCTGGCGCCGGTGCCGTTGGCACGCGCTGCCACGTTTTGCAGTGCAATGCGCAGGCCCAGGCGCTGGCTGGCTTCCCAGCGGTTGAAGGCGTCTTCGTCGTGGGCCAGCAGGTGGCGCAGGGCTTCGTCGCTGTAGTCCATTTCCAGCACCACGGGGGCGCTGAAGTTGCGCAGCAGCGAAGGCGTGGGCTCTTGCGCAACGCCTTCAAACACAATGGTTTGCTCGGGCTGTGTGAGCACCACGGTGTGGCTGGTGGCGCTGTTGGCAAAGCTGGAGAGGCCTTCTACAGCGCGGATGTTGATGGCCAGTTGGCTGCCATCGGCACCCACCAAACCGAGTGTGACGGGGATGACGAACGGCTCTTTGCTGGGCTGGCCGGTGGTGGCCGGGCAGCTTTGCGAGAGCGTCAAGGTGTAGGTTTGCGCGGCGGCATCGTAGGCACCGCTGGCGGCCACGCGGGGCGTGCCCGATTGGCTGTACCAGCGCTTGAACTGGGGCAGGTGCTGCGCCAGTGGCGAGCCGGGGTTGGCGTCGGCAATGGCTTGGGCGAAGTCGTCGCAGGTGACGGCCTGGCCGTCAAAGCGCTCAAAGTACAGCTTCATGCCCTTGGCAAAGCCTTCGCGGCCCACCAGCGATGCCTGCATGCGCACCACTTCTGCACCTTTTTCGTAGATGGTGACGGTGTAGAAGTTGTTGATCTCTTGGTAGCTGTCGGGGCGCACCGGGTGGGCCATGGGGCCGGCGTCTTCGGGGAACTGTACGGTGCGCAGCACGCGCACGTCGTCAATGCGTTTGACGGCGCGGGCCGAGGCGCTGCCGGCCATGTCCATGGAAAACTCCTGGTCGCGGAAGACAGTGAGGCCTTCTTTGAGCGAGAGCTGGAACCAGTCGCGGCAGGTGACGCGGTCGCCCGTCCAGTTGTGGAAGTATTCGTGGCCTACCACCGATTCGATGTTGGCGTAATCGGCATCGGTGGCCGTAGCCTGGCTCGCCAACACGTATTTGGTGTTGAAGATGTTCAGGCCCTTGTTTTCCATGGCGCCCATGTTGAAGTCGCTGGTGGCGACGATCATGAAGCGTTCCAGATCGAGGCTCAGGCCAAAACGGGCTTCGTCCCAAGCGATGGATGCCATGAGCGAGTTCATGGCGTGTTCGGTTTTCTCCAGATCGCCGGGGCGCACGTAGACTTGCAGCAGGTGGTCGTTGCCAGCGCGGCTTTTGATTTTTTGCTCGCGCGCCACCAGCTTGCCGGCCACCAGGGCGAACAGGTAGCTGGGCTTTTTGTGCGGGTCAACCCACTTGGCAAAGTGGCGGCCTTCGTTGCCCGTGCCTTGCAAATCGCCTTGCTCGACCAGGTTGCCGTTGGACAGCAGCACCGGGAACTGGGCCTTGTTGGCGCGCAGCGTCACGGTGTACATGGACATCACATCGGGGCGGTCCAGGAAGTAGGTGATGCGGCGGAAGCCTTCTGCCTCGCACTGCGTGAAGAACGAGCCGTTGCTGGTGTACAGGCCCATCAGCTTGGTGTTTTTCTCGGGCACGCAGGTGGTGAAGATTTCCAAATCCACCGGTTCGCTGCCTTCGGGCAGGTTTTCCAGCACCAGGTCGGAGCCGTCCATCTTGAACGAGGTGCCGGCGCCGTTGACCAGCACACGGGCCAGGTTGAGCTCGTCGCCGTTGAGGTGCAGGGGCTGGGCGGGCACGTCGGGGTTGCGGCGCACGCGCATTTTGTTCAGGACGCGGGTTTTGGCCGGGTCCAGGTCGAATGTCAGGTCGACCGTGTCAATCCACCATGCCGGTGCCTGGTAGTCGGCGCGGTACACGGTATGTGCTTGTCCTTCACGCATCATGGAGGTTCTCCAGAAATTGCTTGTTCAGCAGGGTCGAAAAATCGGGCGCCCATGCCAATACATGGGGGCCGCTCAGGTCTTGGGCGTTGTGCGTGGTGCCAATGCCTACGGCGCGCATGCCGGCGCGGCGCGCGGCTTCTATGCCGTGGGGCGCATCTTCAAACACCACGCAGGCCGCCGGCTCCACATTCAGGCGCTCGGCGGCTTTCAAAAAGATGTCCGGGTGGGGCTTGCCGGGCAAGCCCTCGTCGCCGCGTGCAATGGCTTGCGCCGGTGGTTGCATGTGCAGGTTACCCAGCACGAAGTTGACGTTGTCCTGGTCGCCAGCGGTGCCGATGGCCACTTTCAGGCCCATCTCGCGGGCCTGCGCCTGAAAGCGCTCAAAGCCGCTGACTGCGCTGAAGTTGGCGGCAAACAGCTCGCGGTAGATGCCTTCCTTCTCGGCGGTGATGCGCTCGGATTCTTCGGCGCTGACGGTGCGGCCCATCAGTGCGCAGGCGCATTCAAAGGCGTTTTTGCCCGTGGTCTGCACCATGAAGGCGGGCACGTCGAGCTGCATGCTGTGGCGACGAGCGTATTCCACCCAGGCCTGGCTGTGCCAGGGCATGGAGTCGACCATGGTTCCGTCCATGTCAAAGATCAGCGCTTCGATGGGAGGCATTGCTAGCGGTGGTTTTTGCTGGCACCCCGCACGGGGCCGGGCGCCAAGTATCTATATACAGAGTGTCAAAAGCCAGGGCAGCTTTTAGGCTGCCCTGGCGCTGACGATTACACGCCTTGCTTGAGCGAGGCTTCGATGAAGACGTCGAGATCGCCGTCCAGCACTTTTTGCGTGGCCGAGACTTCGACGTTGGTACGCAAGTCCTTGATACGGCTGTTGTCCAGCACGTAGCTGCGGATCTGGTGGCCCCAGCCCACATCGGTCTTGGTGTCTTCGAGCTTTTGCTGCTCTTCCATGCGCTTGCGCATTTCAAAGTCGTACAAACGCGAGCGCAGACGCTGCCAAGCCACATCGCGGTTGCTGTGCTGCGAACGGCCGTCTTGGCACTGCACCACGATACCGGTGGGGATGTGGGTCAGGCGCACGGCGGAGTCGGTCTTGTTGATGTGCTGGCCACCAGCGCCCGAGGCGCGGTAGGTGTCGGTACGCACATCGGAGGGGTTGATGTTGATCTCGATAGAGTCATCAATCTCCGGGTAGACGAACAGCGACGAGAAGCTGGTGTGGCGGCCGCCCGAGCTGTCGAAAGGGCTTTTGCGCACCAGGCGGTGCACACCGGTTTCGGTGCGCAGCAGGCCGTAGGCGTATTCGCCCTCGACGTGGATGGTGGCGCTCTTGATGCCGGCCACGTCGCCAGGGGTTTCTTCGTCGACCGTGGCCTTGAAGCCCTTGCGCTCAGCGTACTTGAGGTACTGGCGCAGCAGCATGCCGGCCCAGTCGCAAGCCTCGGTGCCACCGGCGCCGGCCTGGATGTCGATGTAGCAGTTGAGCGGGTCAGCCTCTTGGCTGAACATGCGGCGGAACTCCAGCTCTTCGATCAGCGGGCTGAGTTTGGCGACTTCGGCTTCGATGGTTTCGAGCCCGGCTTCATCGCCTTCTTCCTTGCTCATCTCGAACAGCTCGGCGTTGTCGGCCAGCTCGGACGTGAGCTTTTGCAGGGTGAGGACCACCGAGTCGAGCGACTTTTTTTCCTTGCCCAGTTCTTGGGCTTTTTTAGGGTCGTTCCAGACGTTGGGGTCTTCCAGCGATGCGTTTACCGTGCGCAGGCGCTCGTATTTGGCATCGTAGTCAAAGATACCTCCGAAGCTCTTGTGTCCGGTTGGACAGGTCTTCGAGGGTGTTGTCGATCTGGTTGATGCGTTCTGCTTCCATGTTCTTTGTATCCTGTTTGCTGGCAATCAAGCCCGCTATTGTCTCACGCCGCTGGCGGGGGGGCGATTGTGGTGCTTTTGCTTACAGATAATGGTTGAATGGGCAACAAATGCTGCTGTGGTACGGGTGGGGTGCTATCAATTTATTTGCCTTTCCAGGCAATAGGGGTTGAGAATTGGGGTTTGTGCTTGCAGCGACTGGCTGGCGCCCAGACTGTTTATATAGCTGGCGCTGCCGGGTTTTGTTGGCTGCGGCTGGCTGGCGCTGGTTGCGGGCGCGTTGCGGCGAGCGGTTGCTTCCCTGGCGGGGAGGTCTGCGCTTTGCGCAGATGCCGGGGAGACTGATTTTTAACTGGCGTTGCGCTGTTCTGCTTGCCGCAGTTGGCCGGGACTCGCCCCGGCAGGCGACCTCCCTTTTTGCACAGCCAAAAAGGGAGGCGAAAAATCTGCCCCACATCCAGCGTCCCCGAAAGCTTCGCGTAGCGAATCTTTCGGGGCTACCTGCGCTCGAAGCAAACACCGGCGTGCGGCGAAACTCGCTGCGAGCCAAGGCTCTCCGCTCAAGCAGCCGCCGCAAGTCAGTTCACGAAGTTTGGCTGTCCTGCGGCAGCCAAACCGCCGCCGTTTACTCCGATCGCAGGCGCTGGCTGAAAGGGGTGGAGGAACATCCTCAACAGCCAACAGCCAACAGCCAACAGCCAACAGCCAACAGCCAACAGCCTGCAAGAGTTGTGCTGGTGGATGGCCGTGCGCGTTGGCTGCGTTGCTATTCAGCGCCAAGCAAAGGTGGGTTGGTCGAAATGCGCCACACGCGTGGCTTGGCCCAGCAGGCAAAGTTCGCGGAACTGGTAGAGGAAGGCGGCGGTGGGGGCGGCCACCCAGCTGTCGCCCAAAGGCATGCGCAAAACGGGGTGGGGCGAATGGGCGTTGGCGTCCAGCAAGGGCGCATCGCTGCGCAGCAACTCGGCCAGTGCAATGCGGTGGATGCTGGCTACTTCGTCCGGGTTGGGTTGCAGCTGGCGCACCGGGCCGGCCCACACCACTACAGGCGTGATGACGAAACCTGAGCGGGTGGCGTAGTCGTCCAGGCAGCCCAATACCTGGGTGGCAGGCAGCTGCAAGCCAATTTCCTCTTGCACTTCGCGCAGCGCAGCTTCGGTGGGGCTTTCGCCGGGTTCGATGCGGCCGCCGGGTAGCGCCCATTGGCCGGCATGGTTGCGCAAATGCAGGGCGCGGCGTGTCAGCAGCAGGGCGGCTTCGTCGCTCCAGCTACTTGGTGCGGGCATGGCAGGCAAATCGGCGCCCAGGGCTTGGTCGGTCAGTACCAGGGCTACGGCAGCCCGAGCTTGCTCAGCCGCCGCCAAGCGCTGCACGGCAAAGCTTTGCAAGGCGTGTTGAATGCGGGCTTGGAGGGCGGAGGAGAGTTGCATGGCGCGGGATTGATGGTTCGCGCCATTCTAGTGAGCCTAGGCCAGGGCGGGCGCGCAATCGGGACAGCTGATGGCCCCGGTGCGGCGGTGGTAGAGCACTTCCACGCCTTTGTCTACTTCGTTGTGGCAGTGGTCGCAGAGGCTGCCTTCGGACAGCACTTCGCGGGCAAAGCCTTCGTTCGATACTTCCACGCCGCGCTCCAGCCGCGGCCAGACGGTGCTTTTGACCATGTCGGGGCGGAAGTACTCTTCAAACTGGCTCCAGCGGGCGATCTGTTCGTCACTCAGGCCGTGTTCGCGCTGGGTTTGCTCCATCAGCGCCTGGCGCAGGTCGAACAGCTCGTGGGTGATGATCATCCAGTGGTGGGCGTTGCGCGGGCGGTCGCCAAAGTAAATTTTCTTGCCCGTCATGGCTTGCCACAGGAACGAGTATTGCTTGTCTATCACGCGCTGCATGGTGACGCCGCGGAAAAACGGCGCCAGTTGCGCGTTGGCGTAGACCTTGGGGTAAAAATCTTCCAACACCGCACGCACGGTGGCGCCATTGCCCAGCTCTTGCCACAGCGCCGCATCGGTGGCGGGCATGGGCAGCTCTTGGGCGGGCGCGCCGTCAAACGGGCCGCGTACTTCAAACACCAGGCCAAACTCCGCATCGGGCCCGAACATGGCGGGCAGGGGCTCGTCAGCGCTGGCTCGCAGCTCGCCGTGCATCACCATGTCGATGGCCGGGTCGGAGGTGATCTCGATCACCGGCTCACTGCCGTTGGCCGTTACCACGCGCAGCAATTGGCCTGTACGGTAACGCAGCTTGGATTGGGGCTCGAACAGCAGCCGCACTTTGCCTTGCGCGTGGCCGCTGGTGTCGCACAGGGTGCAGATGGTCACCAGGTCTTGCGGCTGCGGCGGGCGCAGCACCATGTCGCTGCTGATCTGGCACTGGCAGGGCAGAAAGTAGCCCAGCCGTGTGAGGTGGGCGGGCAGGTGGCGCTGGGCGCGCTCTGGCAGTTTGCCGGCCGTGCACTGCAGCATGCAGGTGTGGCAAGAGCCGCCTTTGCAGGAAAAAGCCACCGGAGCGCCCACGCGCAGCAATGCATCGAGCACGGTTTCGTTGGCCTGGGCGGCAATCGACTGGCCTTCAAACTCCAGCTGGTGTGACATGGAGGGAACCCCTTTGCATGGTTGAAAGGGGGCGATAGTAGTGAGGGAATGTTACGCTGACCAGTGGGTAAGTTTTGAGTCAGCTGGTCGTTGCGCATGTCACTGATTTGCATCAATTGCATGGCAGTTTTTTGTGATCAATTTCGATTGATTTACGGGTGCGGTTTTTGCTACTTATTGATGTACTGAAAGAAGATATTGCTATCAATAAATGAGTGAGTGACTCAACACCCGAGGAAACCCTCAATCAACGCGGCCAGCGCCTGCGGCTGGTCGTGGTGCAGCATGTGGCCGGCCTCGGGCAGGTCGGCCAGGCGCACATTGCGCACCTGTTGCAGGCGCTGCAAAAACTCGGCCTGCGTGTATTTGCCTTGCCAGAAACCGGCCATCGTGTCGGGTTCGGCCTTCACCATGAGCGTGGGGCAGGCAATGGCGGCGTAGCTGGCCAGCATTTCGTCGGCGCGAAAGAGCTGCGCGCTGATCACCTTGTGCGCGTCGTCGCCCAGCACGTGCCATTGGCCGTCTGCAGCGGGCGCGGCCCAATGCTGGGCCAGCCACAGCGCTTTGTCGGCCGGCAGGCGCGGGTTGTTCTTTTGCAGGCGCGCGGCCACGGCGGCGGCGCTGGGGTAGGGCTTCATGCCAACTTGGCCGTTGCGCAGCTCGCGTATCTCGTCCAGCCAGCGCGCGGTGCGCTGCGGCGCTTGTGCAGGTTGCGTGGCGGGCATGCCAAAGCCTTCCAGGTTCACCAAACGGCGCACCCGCGCAGGCCGGGCTGCGGCATACAGCATCACCACATTGCCGCCCATGCTGTGGCCGAGCAGGTCGACCGGTGCGTCCGGGCTGATCCAGTCGATCAGGGCATCAAGATCGCCCAGGTAATCGACAAAGGGAAAGTGGTCCGGCTCGGGCTCGCGCCGGCTGGCGCCAAAGCCGCGCCAATCGGGCGCAATGATGGTGCGGCCAGCGGCAAAGTTGGGGCTGAACTGGTCCACCACAAATTGGAAAGAGGCGCCCACATCCATCCAGCCATGGCACAGCACCAGCGGCGGCTGGGCGCGGCCCGTGCCCCATTGCAGCACGTGGTAAGGGTGGTGGCGAATGCTCAGTTGCTGCTCGGCAGCCTGGCGTTGCGGCTGGTAGGCGGGGGCGGATTGCGGTGTGCTCATGGCTGGCAAGCATGCCACAGGCGCTGTGTTTGCTGCAGTTGCACAAGCCGCCGGGGTGACTGTCTTGGGCTCGTTTGCTGCGCTGCACCAAGGTCTGCGGGATTACCCGACGCAGCTTGGTGGTGATGCCGCGCATCAGAAAACATGATTGGCCGCTCTTGCCAGTGCTGCTTACATTGGGGAGGCTGAGCACTGCCTTTGCCTCACTACAACATCAGGAGACAACACCATGCAAAAGAAATACTTGGCCCTGGCCATTGCGGCCGGCATTTGGGGCGCTGCGGCGCAGGCGGGCACGGTGACCGTGCTCACTTCCTTCCCCAAGGAGCTGACCAGCGCTTACCAAAAGGCTTTCGAGGCGGCCAACCCCGGTACCAAGGTGGAGATTCTGAACAAGAACACCACCGCCTCGGTGGCCTATGTGCGCGAGCTGCCCGAAGGCCAGCGCCCCGATGTGATGTGGGCCAGCGCGCCTGATGCTTTCGAGGTGCTGGCGCGCAACAAGCTGCTGCAGACCGCGCCCGAGACGGTGAACAAGAACGCGCCAGCCAAGATCGGCAACTACCCGCTCAACGATCCGCAAGGCCTGTACTACGGCCAGGCGCTGGCCGGCTACGGCATGATGTGGAACACCCGCTACCTCAAGGCGCACAAGCTCAATGCGCCCAAAGAGTGGGTGGACCTGACCAAGCCCGAATACTTTGGCCATGTGGCGATTTCTTCGCCTTCGCGCTCGGGCACCACGCAGTTGACAGTAGAGACCATCTTGCAAGGCGAAGGCTGGGAAAAAGGCTGGAACCAGCTGCTGCGCATGATGGGCAATGCCGCCGCCGTGACCGACCGCAGCTTTGCCGTGCCCGATGGCGTGAACAACGGCCAGTACGGCATCGGCATCGTGATCGACTTTTTTGGCCTAGCCGGCAAGTACTCGGGTTTTCCGGTGGATTTTGCCTACCCGGCGATGACGGCCGTGGTGCCGGCCAATATTGCGCTGATTGCGGGCGCCAAGAACGCCGACGAGGCCAAGAAGTTCATGGCTTTCACCATGTCGGCGGCGGGCCAGCAGTTGCTGTTCGATCCCAAGATCAGCCGCCTGCCGATCTTGCCGTACGACCAGCTCAAGGCGCCGGCCGGCTACCCGGTGCCGCAAGAGGTGGCCAAGCGCGCCAAGGTGCAGTTTGATTCGAACCTGTCCGAATCGCGCTATGCGGTGGTCATCAGCCTGTTCGACCAGATGGTGACTTTCCGCCTGAAAGAGCTGCAGGCAGCCACCAAGGCCATCCAGCAGGCCGAGGCCGCGCTGGCCGCCAAGCCCAGCGCCAAGGGCAAGGAGCTGTTGGAGCAAGCCAAATCGCTGGCGTATACGCCGCTGGTGGGTGAGGCCAATGTCAAAGACGAGCAGTTTCTGGAGCTGTTCCGCAAGAGCCGCCGCGATGTGGCCGTGGCCAAGGAGCTGACCGGCATGGAGCAGATCTGGGCCAACAAGGCCAAGGCCAATTACGACAAGGCTCTGCAGCTGGCCAACGAAGCCAAGAGCGCCAAGTAACCCTCTGGACCAGCGCCTGGCAGCGGCCGCCGCGCCGCTGCGGGCGAGGAGCATTGCATGACTGCACCTACTACAGCGCAGGTGGCCACCCTGGGCCCGGCCAGCCGCAGCAGCGGGCTGGCCGGCGTGGGCTGGGGGCCTTGGCTGGCTTTCATCCTGATCGGCCTGTTTTTGCTGGCTTTTCTCATCATCCCGGTGGGGCTGGTGGTTTACACCGCCTTTGTTACCGACACCGGCAGCCTGACCCTGGGCCACTTTGGCAATTTCTTTGCCCAGACGGTGTTCCGCGAGTCGTTCATCAACAGCTTGCTGGTGTCGCTGGCGAGCGTGTTTTTTGCCAGCGTGATTGCGGTGCCACTGGCGTATTTGACGGTGCGCTTCGAGTTTCGCGGCGCGCTGCTGATCCAGACGCTGGGCGTGCTGCCGCTGATCATGCCGCCGTTTGTGGGCGCGGTGGCGCTGCAGCTGATTTTTGGCCGCAGCGGCTCGGTGAATCTGTTGCTCGACGACTGGTTCGGCTTTGGCATTCCGCTGATGGAAGGCCTGGTGGGCGTGGTGTTTGTCGAGAGCATCCACTACTTTCCGTTCATCTTGCTGAACCTGGTGGCGGCCATGCGCAACATCGATGGTGCCATGGAAGAATCCGCGCTCAACCTGGGTTCGCGCGGTTTCCGCCTGTTCCGCCGGGTGATTTTCCCGCTGGCCATGCCCGGCTATTTGGCGGGCGCAGCGCTGGTGTTTGTGAAGGTGTTTGACGATCTGGGCACGCCGCTGGTGATGGGCGTCACCAATATGCTGGCGCCGCAGGCCTATCTGCGCATTACCTCGGTGGGGCTGGACGATCCGCTGGGCTACGTCATCAGCGTGATCATGATCGTGTTCTCCATCATGGCGCTGTGGATGTCGGCCCGCATGATGAAGGGCAAAGACTACGCCACCTTGCAAAAAGGCGGCAGCTCGCTGCAAAAGCGCCGGCTCTCGCTGTGGGAGGCCGTGCTGGCCTACGGCTGGATCGTGCTGGTGTTGCTGGTGGTGCTGGCGCCGCACCTGGGCATTTTGCTGATGTCGTTCGCCAAGGTGTGGAGCTTCTCGGTGCTGCCCGACAGCTATACGCTGGAGCACTACCAGACCGTGTTCAGCGACTCGGGCAACATGATCGCCAACACCTTGCTCTACTGCCTGATGGCGGCCGGGCTGGACGTGGTCATTGGCACCGCCATCGCCTACCTGATCTTGCGCACCCAGTTGCCGGCGCGCCAGTGGCTCGATTACCTGGCCTCGGTGGCGCTGGCCATTCCCGGCCTGGTGCTGGCGATTGGCTATCTGCGCATGTTCAAGGGCGTGAACCTGCCTTTCAGCGACACGCCGGTGGTGGCCACTTGGGTGCTGATCATGCTGGCCTACGCGGTGCGCCGCCTGCCTTATGCGCTGCGCAGCTGCATGGCCGCATTGCAGCAGGTGCATGTGTCGCTGGAAGAAGCGGCGCAAAGCCTGGGTGCCAGCCGCTTTTCGGTGATCCGCCGCGTGATGGTGCCGCTGATGATGGGCGGCATGCTGGCCGGCTTTGTCACCAGCTTTATCACCGCTGCGGTGGAGCTGTCGGCCACCATCATGCTGGTGTCCAAAGAAAGCCAGGCGCCCATGAGCTACGGCATCTACCTCTACATGCAAAGCATTGCCGGGCGCGGGCCGGGCGCGGCGCTGGGCGTGCTGGCGGTGGTGGTCGTCGGCCTGGGTACGTATTTGTCGCACCGCTTTGTGGAGCGCTCGCGCGCCACCGTGCAATCCACCGCAGCCAAGACTGCAGAACACTGAGGAGCCATGGCCATGCATTTGAACCCTGTATCGCTGGAATGCCGCCACATCAGCCTGAGCTACGGCAGCAACGAAGTGCTCAAGGACGTGAACCTGAAGATCGAGCCGGGCGAGTTCTTTGCGCTGCTCGGGCCTTCGGGCTCGGGCAAATCCACCTTGCTGCGCCTGATTGCCGGCTTCAACCGTCACCAGCGCGGCGAGCTGCTGGTGGGCGGGCAAGACATCACCAGCGTGCCCCCGCATGCGCGCAACATCGGCATGGTGTTCCAGAACTACGCGCTCTGGCCGCACATGACGGTGTTTGACAACGTGGCTTTTGGCCTGGTGGAAAGGCGCGAGAGCCGCGACACCATCAAGCGCAAAGTGGGTGAGGTGCTGGAGCTGGTAGGCCTGCAAGCCTTCGCGCAACGCCGGCCCGGCCAGCTCTCGGGCGGCCAGCAGCAGCGCGTGGCCCTGGCGCGCACGGTGGTGATCGAGCCCAAGTTGCTGCTGCTGGACGAGCCGCTGTCCAACCTGGACAAGCAGCTGCGCGTGCAGATGCGCGAGGAGCTGAAAAACCTGCAGCGCAAGCTGGGGCTGACCACCATCTTCGTCACCCACGACCAGGAAGAAGCCATGACCACCGCCGACCGCATGGCCGTGCTGGACAAAGGCATCTTGCAGCAAGTGGGCTCGGCCACCGGCCTGTACGACTACCCGGCCAACCGCTTTGTGGCCGGCTTTGTCGGCACCGCCAATGTGCTGGCCGGCGAGATCAGCCAGCTCAGCGGCAACAGCCTGCAGTTCTCGGTGCCGGGGCTGGGCGTGCTGCAGCTGCCCCGGCCGGCGCAAGCGCCTGCGGCTGGGCCGGCGGCTTTGTCTTTCCGCCCGCACCAGGTGCAGATTGCAGTGCGCGACGACGCGGGCGACGCCTCGCGCGTCTGGCTCGATGGCTTGGTGGAAAGCGCCGAGTTTCTGGGCGAGTTCTCGCGCTACCGCGTGCGCGTGGGCGAGGTAGCTGTGGTGGCCGACCAGCCGCACTATGCCGGCATTGCCATGCTGCCCACGGGTACAGCGGTTCGCCTGGGCATTGAGCCCACGCAGATTCGCTATCTGGACGCTTGAAGCCGGCGCTCGCTGGGCGTTGGCCCAGGCAAACTCCCGCAGGCATTGTGTGCAAAGCCTCTAGGGAGTTCCCTAGGCCGTCGCCTGTGCGCGGTGTTGCCACGTCCACTCTGGGCTAGGCTTGCGCCATGGAGATGTACCAACTGCGCGCCTATGTGACCGCTGCCACCTTGGGCAGCGTCACGCGCACGGCCGAAACCTTGCACCTGACGCAGCCGGCTATCACCGCCCAAATCAAAGCGCTCGAAGAAGAGCTGGGCGTAGCGCTGTTCGACCGCCGGCCCGGCCGCATCAGCCTCACCAAGGCGGGCGAAGAGCTGCTGCCGCAAGCGCAGCAAGTGCTGGCTGCGGCGGCGCAGCTGCAGGGCAATGCCAAACAGTTGCAGGGCCAGGTAACCGGGCAATTGCTCATCGGCACCGTGACCGACCCGGATTCGCTACGCCTGGGCGCACTGCTACGCGGGCTGATGGCGGCTTTGCCGCTGCTGGAGATCAAAACCCGCCACGGCTGGGCGCAAGAGCTGTACGAGCAAGTGCGCACAGGCGGTGTGGATGCGGCTTTCTACATAGGCAGCCACATGCCGCGCGATCTGGCGGCCCAGCATTTGCAAACGCTGCACTACCGCATAGTCGCGCCGCAGGCCATGCAAGCGCGCATATTGCAAGCGGGTTGGCGCGATTTGGCGCAACTGCCGTGGATTGGCGCGCCAGCCGCTCACCACCTGCATGGTTTGCTGCACAACCTGTTTGCGCGCCAAGGCCTGCAGCCCAACCAGGTGATCGAAAACGACAGCGCCACCGCACCCGAGAGCCTGGTGCGTGCCGGCCTGGGCCTGGCGCTGCTGCGCGAGGAGCGCGCCTTGGCGGGTGCCGAGCAGGGTGATCTGGCCATCTGGCCGCATGTGCGCGTGGCCGCGCAGCTGGGTTTTGTCTACGCGCCAGACAAAGAGCACGACCCGGCGCTGGTAGCCACCTTGCAGCAACTGCGGCAGGTCTGGGGCTTGTAGAGGCCGAGTTTTCACCCAAAAAAAGTTCGCTCTGCCCCTGAAAATACCCCGAATAGGGGATAGGCCAGCTGCTGCGCTTGCCCTAGGATGGGCTCCCATGACCACACCACTCGCCTTTGCACTTGAAGACACCTTGCTGCCCACGCCCGTGCTGGTGGTGGAGGACGAGCCTTTGCTGCAACAGCGCCTGCGCGGCGTGCTGCAGCAACTGGGCTATGGCGACGATGCGCTGCTGTTTGCTGCCACCTTGGCACAGGCGCGTGCCTTGTTGAGCGAGCAGCCGGTGGCGCTGGCCCTGGTGGATCTGCATTTGCCCGATGGCAATGGCCGCGAGCTGATTGCCCAGCTGCGTGCCGAAGACCCGGGCCTGGGCATTCTGGTGGTGTCGGCCTGGAGCTCGGAAGAATCTATTCTGGGCGCGCTGCGTGCGGGCGCCACGGGCTATGTGCTCAAGGAGCGGGAAGATTTTGAGGTGCTGCTCTCGATCCGCAGCGTCTTGCGCGGCGGCGCGCCGATTGACCCCTTTATTGCGCGGCGCATTCTGGAGTTGGTGCCGGCAGCGGCGTCGCCCGGCAGCGCCCCGGTGGCCGAGCCGGTTGAAACCCTGACCGAGCGCGAGGTGCAGATTTTGCGCCTGGTGGCCGATGGCTTGTCTAACCGGGAAATCAGCGAGCAGCTGTTTTTGTCGCGCTACACGGTGGACACGCACATCAAGCGCATCTACCGCAAGCTGGCCGTGTCCTCACGCCTGAGCGCCGTGACCGCAGCGCGTGCGCGCGGAGTGATTGAATGAGCCCGAGAGCTCCGGCTGGGGGCAACGGCTGGCTGTATCGCTGCCTGGCGCTGGCACTGCTGGTGCTGTGGCTGCTGCCGCTGCCCGCTCGGGCCAACCATGGGCCGGAGGCCTGTGCGCCGCAAATCCTCAGCGTGCAGGCGGCGCGCGACGGCTTGGGCGTGCGGCCCGAGCATGGCTGGGTAGATATCGAACTGCCTGACACCTGGACGCAGCGCTGGCCCGATTGGGGCGGCGCAGTCTGGTACCGCATTGTCTGGCAGCGCCACTGTGTCGATGACGGCAGGCCCCTGGCACTGGGCATAGATGGCTTCAGCATGGCTGGCGAGGTGTTCAGCAACAACGATCTGTTGTGGCGCGATGCGGACCTGGTGGAGCCGCTGTCGCGTGGCTGGAACAAGCCCCGCTGGTGGCTGTTGCCCGAATCGTCGCTGCGCAGCGGCAGCAATACCTTGTGGGTACGGGTAGTCGGTGTGCGCGAACTGTCGCCCGGCCTGGGGCCGCTGCGCCTGGGGGCGGCCAGCGAAGTGCAGGCTTTGTATGAGCACAAAACCTGGCGCCAGCGCACGGCATACACGCTGACCGCAGGCATGGGGGCAGCGGTGGGTGTGTTGTTTTTGGTGGTGTGGCTGCTGCGCCGCCAGGAGCAGGCGCTGGGCTGGTACGCGCTGGTGTCGCTCAGCTGGTCGGCCTATCTGGCCACCTTGCTTGCCACTACGCCTTGGCCGTTCTCCGATTCCTTGGGCCTGTCGCGGCTGAACATCGTGTTGTTTGTGCTCTACCAGCTGGGGTTTTGCCGCTTCACATGGCGTTTCAGCGAGCAGCAATGGCCGCGCCTGGAGCGGGCTTTGTATGCGGCGGCGCTGCTGGGCATTCTGGTGGTGGCTTTGGTGCCCAGGGTCTGGGTGCCCAGCGCGCTCTTTGCTGTTTGGAGCGGCTTTGCACTCATCGGCATGGCGGTTTGTCTGCAGCTGCAGTGGCATGTTTGGAGCTCCCCATTGCAGCGCCGCGATTGGCGGCTGGCGCTGCTGGCGCTGTGCTGGTTGATGCTGTTGCTGGTAGCGGTCCATGACGTGCTGCTGATACTGCGCAACTGGCAGGCACACGATACCTGGGGCCCAGTGGCGGCACCGCTCACCACCTTGCTGCTGGCCGTATTGGTGGGTACCCGTTTTGCCGCTGGCATGCAAAAGATCGAGCGCTTCAACCATGAGCTGGAAGACCGCGTCACCGTGGCCCGCAACCAGCTGGGCTACGCGCTGGAGCGCGAGCACGGCCAGGCGCTGGCCAATGCCAAGCTGCAAGAGCGCATGGAGATCGCCCACGATCTGCACGACGGCCTGGGCGCCAGTTTGGTGCGCGGCATGGCCTTGGTCGAGCAGTCCAAAACGCCCCTGTCCAAAGAGCGCGTGCTCTCGCTGCTCAAAAGTCTGCGCGACGATCTGCGCCAGATGATCGACTACGGCTCCAGCGCCAATGCCACCGTGCCTGCCACGCCTGTGCAGTTGGTGGCTCCGCTGCGCCACCGCAGCACGCAGATGCTGGACGCGATGCGTGTGGCCTCGGTCTGGAACGTGGCCCAGCACTGGTATGGGGGCATTCGGCCCACGGCCATCCAGTGCATGGCAATCACGCGCCTGATGGAAGAAGCGCTGTCGAACGTGGTCAAACACAGCCAGGCGCGCCAGCTCAAGGTGCTGGTGGATGTGCAATGGAACGCCGAAGCGCGCCACAGCCGTTTGCTGGTGCTGGTGGAAGACGACGGCGTGGGCCTGGATGTGGAGGCGGTCATGCAGGCCGGCCAATCGGTCGGCATGCGCAGCATGGCAGCGCGGGCTGAGCGCATGGGTGCCAAGTTTGGCGTGCAATCGCAGTCGGGCCACACCGTGGTCAGTTTGGAGCTGGAGCTGCGCGAGCCGGGCTGATACCTGGCTGCTTGGCTGCGCCGGTCGCCGTGCATAGGCGGCAGGCGCAGCTCCGAATGGTTTTACACTGGCGTTTTTCACCGCTCCCGCAAAACCATTCCTATGCAAGACATCCAACTTGGCCGCAGTGATTTGAAGGTATCGCCCATCTGCCTGGGCACCATGACCTTTGGTGAACAGGTGAACGAGGCCGACGCGCAGGCCATCCTGAGCCGCTCGCTTGAGCGCGGCGTGTACTTTTGGGACACTGCCGAAATGTATGCCGTGCCCGCCCGCGCCGAAACCTTTGGCGCTACCGAAACCATCATCGGCAACTGGTTCAAGGCCAACCCCGGCAAGCGCCAACAGGTGGTGCTGGCCAGCAAGGTGGCAGGCCCCTCGCGCGGCATGCCCTGGGTGCGCGAAGGCAAGGGCATGACGGCCGCCGACATCGTGGCCTCGTGCGACGCCAGCCTGCGCCGCCTGCAAACCGATGTGATCGACCTCTACCAGATCCACTGGCCCGAGCGCCATGTGCCCGCTTTCGGCAACCTCTATTACGACCCGAAAAAAGAAACCAGCGAAACCACGATCCGCGAGCAGCTCGAAGCGCTGGCCGGCCTGGTCAAAGCCGGCAAGATCCGCCACATTGGCCTGTCCAACGAAACGCCATACGGTGTGCACGAATTTGTGCGCCTCGCCGAGCAGCACGGCCTGCCGCGGGTGGCCAGCGTGCAAAACGCCTATTGCCTCGTCAACCGCAGCTGGGAAAACGGCCTGGACGAAACCTGCGACCGCCTGGGCGTCTCGCTGCTGGCTTACTCGCCGCTGGCCTTTGGCCTGCTCACCGGCAAGTACGACCAAAGCGGCATCACCGGCCCCAACGCGCCCCAGGAATGCCGCATTGCCGGCTACGAATCGGTGCGCAAACAGCGCTGGGGCCGCCCCGAAGCCCTGGTTGCCGCCAAGCGCTACAACCAGCTCGCCCGCGACAACGGCCTCACGCCCACCGCACTGGCTCTGGCTTTCTGCTACCACAAATGGCAAGTGGGCAGCACCATCATCGGCGTGCGCACCATGGAGCAGCTCGAAGAAGACCTGAACGCCTGGGAAGTAAAGCTGTCGCCCGAAGTGCTGGCCGAAATCGACAAGATCCGCTGGGAACTGCGCGACCCGGCGCAGTAAATCCAGGCGTACCGGCATGCACGCCCCATGGCCCCGATTTGGAGCAGGGGCTGCAGCATGCTTGGCCGTACTGCTGGTTCTGCTGCTGGCCGGGCCTGCGCAGGCCGGGAAGATTGCCTTTCCGGCCGATCTGTTCTTTGCAGAAAACAGTGCGCAGCTGGAGGTCCGGTATCTGGAGCGGCTGGATGTGCAAGCCTGCAAGGCCGTGCCTTATGGTTTGGAGCTGGTCGTGGTCTCTGCCCACGCTTCCAGCAATGAGCGCGATCCGCAAGGCCTCTCTGAACGCCGGGCGGCGGCTGTCCAACAATACCTGCAGGCGTTGACCGGTAAGCCGGTGGAAGCCGAGGCCAAGGGCGCCACACAACCGGTGGCCGACCCCAAAACACCGACCGGTCAAGCCAAAAACCGGCGCGTGGAAGTGGAAATGGTGTTCCAGATTCCTGACCAGCGCCCGGGCCCCGAACGCGAGCCCTGCCGCCCGCAGTGGGTCAAGCACTTGCTGGCAAATGCAAGCACGGCGCCTGTCGTGGCCAAAGCCTGGATCCGCGACTATCGCTTGGCCGCAACTGCGCCGTTTGAGGTGGCCTTGCGCGAAAAGCGTCCCGATATCTTTGCCGCGCTGGTGCAAGACGGCGGCATTGCCTTGTCCCACCAACAACATTCACAGGTGGCCCAAGCCGCGTTGGACGCGGGCGAGCTGGACTATGCGCTGGCTTGGGTGCGCCAAAACCAGGCCAACTTGAAAGCAAAGCAGCGCAACCCCCTGCTGCTGGCAGTGTGCCAAAGCCCGGCGGCCGAGAGCGTCAAACTGAGAGCGACCCAAACGCTTTACCAGCTGGGTGCGCGCAGCTTGGACGCAGCGCCCTTGGAGTGCGCGGTGAAGCAAGGTTTGCCTGGCCTAGTGGCCTGGTATTTGCAAAATGATGGGCCGCGTTTTGTCACCCCGGAAGCTGTGGTGGCCGCTGGCCCGCATCCCCAAGTGCTGCAGCAACTGCTGGCTACTGGCGCTGATATCCGGGCGCGGTCGAGCAACGGCAGCAGCCTGTTTTTCAGCACCCGCTTGAACAGCGTGGCTGACGCTCAGCGCCTGCTGGATGCGGGTCTTGACATCAATGCGCGTCAAAAGGATGGCGATACACCAATATTGCTGGCGCTGGGCTATGCGCCATTGGAGGTATTGCAATGGATGCGTGAGCAGGGGGCGACAGTGCCGGCATTGCAGGGCTTGAACGCCGCCAGGCAGCGCCCCGAGGTGCAGATCTGGCTGCTGGCCAGCGGCGTGCAGGTTCCGCCAGAGCAATTGGCGCTTGTCTTAGGCTTGTTGCAGGAGCGCGGCGACGATGCGTTGCCCGTGTTCCAGGCTTTGCAGGCGCAAGGCGCTTTTGTCTGGGACAGTGCAGCAGGCCGACAAGCCTTGGCCCAGGCTATTAGCCGTTGGCAGGTGGCGTTGGTGCGGTTTTTTGTGAATGCTGGCGTGGGCGACGAAGCCGTACGCCTGGAGCACGACAAACAGGCGCTGACACCTTTGGAGCGCGTCGAAGCGCTGGATATTTACCGGCGCTGGCGGCCTTGCATATCTTCAGTGCCGGCCAAATGGTGTCCGCCGGAGCATGAACCCATGCTTGACACAAACTTGGCGCAGAAGAAAACACAGATACTGGAGATATTGCGCCCGACCGGGTCTGCGGCTGTGGTGCGTCACTAGGGCCACAGGCAGTGGCTGGACGGGCAGAAGAAGGCTGAATCACAGGGAGGAGAAGATGCGGACCATCTTGCATATGGGCGTGCTGGCAGCTGCTTTGGTGTTTGCGTTGCCAGCGCACAGCACCAGCTACAAAACGTCCTATAGTTTGGATATTTTCTTCCTGCCAGGCTCGGTCCGGATATCGGAGGAAGAAGATAGCAAGCTGGAAGAGTTGCGTTGCAAAGTGGGCGACAACCACATAGAGGTGCTGATTGCGGTAGGCCATGCAGCAGCTGACGAGCCGGATGCCCAGGCGCTGAGCGAGCAGCGCGCACAAGCGCTCAAAGACTGGCTAAAGCGTCACACCGACTGGCCTGTCTATAGCGAAGGCAAAGGCGCCAGCCAGCCGGTAGCAGACAACAGCCTGGCCATGGGCAGAGCAAAAAACCGCCGAGTGGAAATGGATCTGATCGGAATGCTGACGTCACCAGACGCGGGTAGCCGCGCCAGCGATTGCCAACCCGCCTGGAAACAGCAATTGCTGGCATCGGCCAGCACGGCACCGACGGTGGCCACCGCCTTGGTAGAGCATGGCTTTGTGCAGCCACTGTCGCCTTTTTTGCTGGCGCTGGAGAAAAAGCGCGACGATATTTTTGATGCGCTATGGCAGCGCTCGGCTATCCGACTGACCGGGGAAGAAGCGCAGGAACTGGCCCGCAAAGCCTGGCATGCCGGCCGCAGTGACTTCTTTTTGCAATGGGTGGCGCGAGACAAGCAGGCGGCCAGGCCATCGATTCCGGCGCATGGCGATCGGTGGCTGTCCACCATCTGTACTAGCGAGGCCAGCGCTTCGGAGCGTGTGACCGCGCTGGATGCCTTGCGCGAAGCCGGCGCCCGAGTGGGCAGTGCCGCCACGATGGAGTGTGTATTGCAGCGCCAGACGCCCGTGGAGGTGCTGGATGCCTTGTTGCGCGCTGGCGGTCAGGCCTATCTGGATGTCGATTTTCTGGTGGCCAGCGGCTCGCAGCCGGCACTGGTGGAGCGCTTACTGGCCTTAGGCATGAACCCGAGGGTGGCCGACTCGCGCGGAGCCACGCTTTTCCACACCATGCTGCTGGATTCGCCTGCCACCGTGCAGCGCTTGTTGGACTGGGGCCTGGATATCAACGCCAAGGCGGTGGTGCCCAAACGCTACGGCAGCACGGCGGACCAGCCATTGGCCCCTTTGTATTTGGCGCTGAGGCAATGCGGCTGCGGCACCGAAGTGCTGGAGTACATGTTGGCCCATGGCGCTCGCTTGTCAGAAATCGGGCCGTTTGAGCCCAGGCGTTGGAGTGTTGTTGCGCAGCGCTGGCTGGTCGAAAAGGGTATTGAAGTCACCGCAGAAGCTATCGCCAGTCTGGCCGGTGACAACAACAACCTGCCGGTGTTGGCTGCCTTGCTGGCGCGAGGCATCAACCTCAATCAGCAAAGCGGGACTGGCCAAACCCCGTTGGCTCTGGCCATGGAGCAAGGCCAGGTAGAGGTGGTGCGCTTTTTGGTCGACCAGGCTCGCGTCGATCTGGGCCCGCAGCGCAACAGCAAAGGTGATAATCTGCCATCCGCTTTGGCTCTGGCCCAGAGCCTGAGTGTTTTGGAG
Source organism: Comamonas trifloxystrobinivorans (assembly GCF_043359985.1). Classification (NCBI taxonomy): domain Bacteria; kingdom Pseudomonadati; phylum Pseudomonadota; class Betaproteobacteria; order Burkholderiales; family Comamonadaceae; genus Comamonas; species Comamonas trifloxystrobinivorans. Next base: position 15,739 of record NZ_JBHZGV010000016.1, on the reverse strand, counting down.
TATCCGATAGTGCTCGTGCACGGCTCGAGCGCCAACACGAAGTCCGAGCCCTGGGTCAGCCCCGAGCGCCAAGCCCAAAAAGAAGCCATCATTGCCATTATTGAAGCGGCCGCGCCACGGCCCTGAGCCCGATCCATTCGCCATGAGCAAAAAAAACCATATCAGCGAAACCCCCGCCACCCAGTGGTTGAAAGCGAACAAGGTGCTGTTCTCCGAACACCCGTACGACTATGTGGAGCATGGCGGCACGGAAGAATCGGCCAAGCAGCTGGGGCTGGATGAGCACATGGTCGTCAAGACCCTGGTGATGCAAGACCAGGATGCCAAGCCGCTGATCGTGTTGATGCATGGTGACTGCAAGGTCTCCACCAAAAACCTGGCGCGGCAGATCGGGGCCAAGAGCATTGAGCCCTGCAAGCCCGAGGTGGCCAACCGGCACAGCGGCTATCTGGTGGGCGGCACCTCGCCGTTTGGCACGCGCAAGGACATGCCGGTTTATGTGGAGCAAAGCATTCTGGAGCTGCCGCGCATAGCCATCAATGGCGGGCGCCGGGGCTTTCTGGTGCAGCTCGATCCGCAGGTTTGTGTGCAAGTACTAGGCGCCAAACCGGTAAACTGCGCGCTGGCAGAATAACTGCTTTCGTCCACCATAAAAATTTACGCCAGTCTGCGCAGCCGTTGCTGTGCACGCAAGGGGAGCCGTTTTGAGTATTGTCATTTCCATTCTGGTCGCCATCCTGTCGTACCTCGTCGGTTCGCTGTCGTTTGCTGTCATCGTCAGCCGCGTCATGGGCCTGAACGACCCGCGCACCTACGGCAGCAAAAACCCGGGTGCCACCAATGTGCTGCGCTCGGGCAGCAAGGCGGCTGCTATCGTCACCTTGTTGCTCGATGCCGCCAAAGGCTGGTTGCCGGTGGCACTGGTAGCCTGGTTTGGCAAGCCTTACGGGCTGGAAGAGGGCACCATGGCGCTCGCCGGCCTGGGCGCTTTTCTGGGCCATTTGTGGCCAGTGTTCTTCAAGTTTGAAGGTGGCAAGGGCGTAGCCACCGCCTTGGGCGTGCTGCTGGGCTTCAGCGGCTGGCTGGGCCTGCTGGTGCTGTTGAGCTGGGTGGTGGTGGCCGCCATCTGGCGCTATTCGTCGCTGTCTTCGCTGGTGGCTTCCATCATGGCGCCCGTGCTGTATATCTTGCTGGGCGGCGAGCTGTGGGAGTTCAACCGCTGGATTTTCCTGGCCATCATCGCCATGTCCGGCCTGCTGATTTACCGCCACAAGCTCAATATTGAGCGCCTGCTGGCGGGCAAGGAATCCAAGCTGGGGCAGAAGAAGGACAAGTAAGCGGCTCTAGGTGGGGCGCGGCTTGGGCTGCGCGGTTTCCAGACCTGGATAAGGGCGATGCCGGTTTTGCTGGCATCGCTTTTTTGTTGGTTTGGCGAACTGCGCAGCCTCAGGAGATGCCGAGAATCAAGCCCTTTTTTTCGTTCACGGCGCGCTGAAGAAAATCGATGACGGCGCTGTAATGCCAGTGCGGATCTTCCTCTTCGTCATCGGGCAATTCCCATTCGTCGTAAGCCGTAGGGGCATCGAAGGCTTGAAATGTGCCCAGCAACGTACGGACCGCGTTGGGTGGGTAATACAGAGGCGGCCCCTGGTTCCAGTCGTAGCCGTCAACCAGCACATCACCATCATTGAGCAGTTGGTAAAACGGGTTGGATGCATCACTGGCCCAGCGGTCAAGGTCGCGATAGTCCAGCTCGTCAAAGACATCCGTGGCGCATGAAAAACCTTGCTCCGTTTGCCCATCCAGTATGGGGCCGAGCAATTGCGCCTGGGAATCCACAATACGCTGATGCAGCGAGGGAAGCACTTTGACCAATACAACAATCATCGACATGACAGGCCTTTCTGAGCGGAAGGGTTCGGTAAAAAGAATGCTATCGAATATAGGATATCAATCAATATGGGCGACGCTAAGGCTGCCTGTTCGCAGCTGAAACGCTATGCTTTTTGCCGCATAGTCCCAGGCAGCCCGCCTTGAGATGGGATTGTTCAGGAGAAAAAATGCAAATCGCAGTGGTGGGACACGGCGCTATAGGCGCGGCGGTGTTGGGCATGTTGCAGAACCAGGGCCGCGTTCAGGTGGGCTGGGTGGTAGTTTCGCAGTTGCGTGAATCGGTGCTGCAAGCGGTGCGCAAAACAGCACCTGGGGCGCAAGTGGTGACAGCTTTGCCTCTGGAGGCGCGGCCTGATTGCATTGTGGAGTGCGCGGGCCACGCCGCGGTAGAGCAGCATGTGCTGCCAGCGCTTGAGCGTGGTGTGCAGGCGATTGTGACCAGCATCGGGGCGATCAGTGCGCCGGGCATGCTGGAGAAGCTGGAAGCGGCGGCTGCCCGAGGGCAGACGCAAGTGCAACTGGTCTCCGGTGCAATCGGTGGCATGGACGCTTTGGCGGCAGCCCGTTTGGGCGGTTTGGATGCGGTGGTTTACACCGGGCGCAAGCCGCCGTTGGCCTGGCTGGGCACGCCCGCTGAGCAGTGCTGTGATTTGGTTGCGCTGCAAGAGGCGGTCTGTATTTTCGAAGGCAGTGCCCGCGAGGCAGCGCAGCTTTACCCCAAGAATGCCAATGTGGCGGCCACCATTTCTTTGGCCGGGCTGGGGCTGGATCGCACGCAGGTGCGTTTGTTTGCTGACCCAAGTGTGAGCGAGAACCTGCACCAGTGGGTGGCGCAGGGCGTTTTTGGGCAGATGGAAGTGCAGATGCGGGGCCGGGCTATGGCGGGCAATGCCAAAACCTCTGCACTGACGGCTTTCAGCGTGGTGCGTGCGGTGCTGAACCGGGTGGCGCTGGTACGGATCGGGTGATGAACAGCTAAAGCCTGGTTCAAGCCGCAAATCCTAAGCCCCATAGCGCCGCAGCCCATCAATATCTTTCAGCCGTACGCTGCGGTAACCCACTTCCACAAACTGCTGTTTCTCCAGCTCCAGCAGTGCTTCGTTAAAGCGCGCCCGTGATACCTGGCAAAAATCGGCCAGCTCGCTTTGGGTGATATTGAGCAGGCCGGCGTCGGGGAAGGGAAAGTTCATGGGCGTCACCAGCGAGCCCAGGCATTGGGCGACGCGGCTGGTCACGCCCGTGCATTGCTGGGCGGTGAGCAGGCGCATGAGCTGGTGGGTGCGCTCGGCCATCAGCTCCAGCAGGAACTGGCTGAAAGCCGGTGCGGCCTGGCGCAGCGCGTGGAAGGCATTGGTCGGCAAGGTCAGCATGGTCAGCGGGTGCAGGGCGATGGCGTCGCAGTCCATGCGGGCGCCGGGGCGCAGCAGATAGGTTTCGCCAAACCAGCTGCCGGCGTAGCCGCACAAGGTGATGGAGCGGCCGTCTTCGGTAGGTACGCAGATTTTGGCGGCGCCGCGCAGCACGCCAATCCAGCCCTGGGGTGCGTCGCCGCTGTGCCACAGGTGCTGGCCAGCGCGTACGTGGCGTAGCCGCAGCTGCGGGTGCACCAGCTGCGCCGCTTGCTCGCCGCTCAGCGTATGGGCCCACATGCAGTGCTGCCACTGGGCCAGCACCTGCTCCATGGTAAGAAAAGCGGTTGGGGTTTGCATGTGTATTGAGAATTGTTCTCAAAAGAACAGACCTCGCATTCTCGCCGATTTACGCTTTGTCCCTTGTAGTTGTAAGCGTACCGACGGACCGAACATGAAAAAGCAGGGGAAGCAGATCACCATTCCAAAGGCCCAGGCGCAGTGCCGCCTTCGCCCCGTGGCCTTGGCCATGTCTTTGGCGGGCGGGGCGCTGGCCTGGCCGGCGCTGGCGCAAAGCCAGGCCCAGAGCCAGACCGAGCAGGCCAGCAGCGCTGCCGAGCCAGAGCTGGCGGTGCAGCGTGTCACTGCCAGCGCCGCGCCGGCCATTCGCAGCGAGCTGGCGCAGACCACGCAGATTATTGAAAGCCAAGAGCTGCTGCAGCAGGTGAACGGCGGCAAAAGCCTGGCCGAGGCGCTGGGCCAGCTGGTGCCGGGCGTTGATCTGGGCGGCCAGTCGCGCAGCAATTTTGGCCAGAACCTGCGGGGCCGCACCATGCTGGTGATGCTCGACGGCGTGTCGCTCAACAGCTCACGCGGTACGGCGCGGCAGCTCGATTCGATTGATCCGTTCAACATCGAGCGCATCGAGGTGCTCTCGGGTGCGAGCGCTTTGTATGGCGGCGGTGCCACTGGCGGCATCGTCAACATCATCACCAAAAAAGGCAGCTCGGCCGGGTTGCAGTTGGGCAGCGAAGTGGGCGTGACCTCGGGTTTCCAAGGCTCGCGCGACCACCAGTACCGCCTGGCGCAATCGGTGGCCGGTGGCAACGAGCGCGTGCAAGGCCGCTTGGGCATTGCGCTGCAGAACAACGGCAGTTTTTACGACGGCAAGGGCCAGCCGGTGCGCACCGATATTGCGCAGACCGATGCGCAAAACACCAAGGGCGTCGATCTGCTGGGCAACCTGCAGATCAAGCTCAGCCCCGAGCAAAGCCTGGGGCTGACCGGCCAGTACTACCGCAACAAGTTCGATGGCTCGTCCTACCTGTATGGCGGCCCCAATCTGGCCGGCATCATGGGCGGCAAGCCCGAGCTGCTGGAGCAGCGCGGCGGTTTTGTGAGCGATGTGATGCCCAAGACCGAGCGCGCCATGTTCAATGCCGATTACCACGCTGCGCGGGTGTTGGGCGGCCAAGATCTGTATGTGCAAGGCTATTGGAGGCAGGAGAAGCTGGACTTCGCGCCTTTCCCCAGCTCGGTGGTCACCGCCTCGCGCCAGAACACCGATACCTGGGGTTTGAAGGGCGCCTTGTCCAAAACCTGGGGTAACCTAAATCTGCGCTATGGCCTGGATTGGGAGCGCGAGAGCTTTGACGCGCAGGGCGCCGTGTTCGACACCGCACAGTCGCTGGCCTCGGGCGGCATGGTCAACCACCAGATCGGCAGCGTGGGCCGCTACCCCGGCTACCGCGTAGATACGGCCGCCGCCTTTGCCCAGGCCGAATGGAAGCTGGCCCCGCAGTGGACACTGAACGGCGGCCTGCGCTACCAGCGAACCAATCTCACGGTGGACGATTTTGTTGGCTACACCCAGCAGGTTTACATGCTGCTCGGCCGTGGCAAAACCGCCGATGCGATTGCCGGTGGCAAGAACAGCTACAACGTGAGCCTGTTCAACCTGGGCGCGCGCTACCAGCTGGACGCTGCGCGCAGCACCTGGCTCAATTACGCCGAAGGCTTTGAGCTGCCCGACCCAGCCAAGTACTACGGCCAGGGCAGCTATGTGGCCAATGGCACGCACTGGCAGCTGCTCTCGGGCATAGACCCGAAAAACTCGCCGCTCAAGGGCATCAAAACGCGCCAGGTGGAATGGGGCTTCAAGCAGGCCAGCGGCGCGCTGCGGGCGCAGACGGCGCTGTTCTACGCCTGGTCCGACCAGACCTTGCAGGTGAACAACGCCAACAACAACATCACCATCAACGTGGCCGACGACAAGCGCCGCAACTACGGCTGGGAAGGCGCGCTCGATTACACGGTGGCGCGCGGCTGGGATGTGGGCGGCAATGCGCTGTGGATCCGCTCCGAGAGCCAGCAAAACGGCAACTGGGCCAAGCAGAGCATCATGACGGCGAGCCCGTCCAAGCTCTCGGCCTATGTGCAGTGGAGCCCGAACCCGGTCACGCTGCGTTTGCAGGCCACGCACATGTTCACGCTCAAGGACGCCAGCGCGCTCAAGATCGACGGCTTTACCGTGGTCGATCTGATGGGCGGCGTCAAGCTGCCGGTGGGGCGGGTCAACTTTGGCGTGCAAAACCTGCTGGACAAGCAATACCTGACCACCTGGTCGCAGCGCGCCATGGCCTTGTACGGCACGGGCGCGGTGTCGCCGCAGGCCTTTGCCTTCTACGGGCGCGGCCGCACCTTTGCCGTCAACTACGCGGTGGAGTACTGAAACCATGCAAGAGCAGACTGCGCACCTGGCTGCGCAGCCGGGCGCGGCCGTACAACTGGCGCCGCGCCCTTGGCGTTTCTGGGCCGTGCTGGTGGCGCTGTATGTGGCGCAAGGTGTGCCCTCGTATTTGATGATCATGACGGTGCCGGCCGCCTTGCGCGCCGCCGGCATGCCGCTGCAGCAAGTGGGCATGCTGTCCATATTGATGCTGCCGCTGGTGCTGAAATTCCTCTGGGCGCCCTGGGTGGACCGCCTGCGCCCGCTGCGTTGGGGCCACCGGCGCGGCTGGATCGTCTGCACCCAACTGGCCACGGTAGCCTGCATTGGCGCGCTGGCCTGGGCCGGGCCGCAAGCGCCGATTGCGTTGATCGTGACAATCGGCATGTGCATGGCGCTCAGCATTGCCACGCAAGACATTGCCACCGACGGCTACGCCACGCGCCAACTGCGCAGCGAAGAGCTGGGGCGCGGCAACGCCATTCAGGCCGCATCGGTGGCGGGCGGCGTGCTGATTGGCGGCAGCTTGGCGATGTGGTTGGTGGAGCACTGGGGCTGGCTGCCTACCATGGGCTTGATGGCGCTGCTGTGCCTGCTGCCGTTGCTCAGCCTGCCTTGGATGCTGGAGCCCGAGCTGGAGGCCGATGCGGGAGTTGGCGCTGCCGAAGCCGGGGTTACGAAGCCACTTTCACCTGGCGCACAGCGCCCGAGCATTCGCCAGTTTTTTGCCCGGCCTGGCGTGGGCGCGGTGCTGGCTTTGGCCGTGGTGTACCGGCTCTCCGAAGGCATGTTGCGCTCCATGGAAAGCAGCTATCTGCTGCACAGCGGCCTGGGTTTGGGGCAGGTGGGCATCATCGCCGGCACTGGCGCGGCTGTGGCCGGGCTGGCGGGCAGTTACTTGGCGGCGCGCTGGTTGCAGCACCGCAGCCGCGCCCAGGTGTTGCTGGGCCTGAGCGCGCTGCGCGTGCTGGCGTTTGTGCTTTTTCTGCTGCATTCCTGGCACTGGCTGGGTGGCACCGCGCCGCTGGCGGCGCTGGCTGTGGGGCTGAGCGTGCAGCGCTATATGGAAATGGTGGCGCTGTACGCGCTGTTCATGGCCACCTCCAGCCGCCGCCAGCCGGGTACGGATTTCTCTATCCTGGCCTGTGCAGAGTTGCTGAGTTACATGCTCAGCTCCATCGCCGGCGGCTTTATTGCCAAGCAGTTGGGCTTTTCGGGCTTGTTCGCTGTGGGCAGCGTGCTGGCGCTGGCTTGCTGGTGGGCCACCTGGTATTTGTTGCGTCACAAGCCGATGACCGCAGTGGGCGCGGCGGAGGGCGCAGCATGAGCGCGCCAATCGCCAAGCCTTTGGATGCGCTAATCCAGTTACCGCGTGCTGCGGCCTTTGTGCAGTGGCTGGTAAGCCATTGGCGCGACGAAGGCATTGCCGTGGAGCAGCCTGCGCCGGAGCGCGTGTTGCTGAGCCTGGCCGGCGTGGGCGCGGTAGAGCTGCAGGTGACGGCGACGCGGCAGCTGGCCGTGTTGCTGCGGCCGGCCACGCCGCGCATGGGCGAGTTGATGCAGCTCTCGCTGACCGAGCACCTGGGCGAGTTTGCCGACGAAATGCGCTGGCCCGATGGCAGCTGGCACGTGGCCTGGAGCGGCCAGACGCCGCGCAGCAGCGCGCAACTGCAGGTGCTGCAAGTGCAGAGCAACCAGGCCATCACGCCTTGCATGCGCCGCTTGCGCCTGCAAGGCGAGGGCGTGCTGGCGTTGGCCGACGGCGGCCTGCATGTGCGCATGTTGCTGCCTTTGCCTGGCCAAGCGCCGGCCTGGCCCACGGTGCAAAGCGATGGCCGTTTGCAATGGCAGCCCGGCCAGCCCCGGCTGCCGCGCCGCACGTATACGATCCGCGCTATCGACCTGGAGCAGCGCTGGATCGAGGTGGATGTGCTTTTGCACCGAGATAACGAAAGCGAAGGTAATGGCATCAACGCTTCGCCCGGTTCCAGCTGGGCCGAGCAAGCGCAGCCGGGCAGCGCGGTGGGCGTGCTCAGCCCGGCCGGTGGTTTGCTGTTGAACGCTGCGCGTGTGGTGCTGGTAGCAGATGCTTGTGCGCTACCGGCAGCGGCGCGCATGCTGCAAGCTGCGTCAGCCGGCGCGTCGTTGGATGTGCTGTTGTGGGTAGCCGACGAGGCAGAGCAGGCCGCCTTGGATGTAGAGCCCACCAGCGCGCAAATCGACTGGATATGCGCAGGCAAGCCCGGTGCATCGGCCCCGGAGATTGCGCGGGTTTTGCAGTGGCTGAGCCAGCGGCCCTGGCAGGATTCCCATCCGGACACGGTACTGTGGGTGGCAGGCGGCTTGCCGCTGACACAGGCCGTGCGCCGCTGGACGGCCGAACAAGCCATACTGCGTGGCGTGCGAACCATGATTCATACCTATTGGCGCTGATGACTGCTCCCAACTCCGCTGCCACCGGCCCGCGTGCCATCCCCAAAAGCGTGTGGGCGCTGGGCTTTGTCTCGATGTTCATGGACATCTCGTCCGAGATCGTGCATGCGCTGCTGCCCATTTACATGGCCACCGTGCTGGGCGCCACGGCCTTGCAAGTGGGCTTGATTGAAGGCATTGCCGAGGCCACGGCGGCCATCACCAAGGTGTTTTCGGGCGCCATCAGCGACCGTTTTGGCAAGCGCAAATTGTTGGCGGTGATCGGCTACGGGCTGGGCGCGCTCACCAAGCCGGTGTTTCCGCTGGCCACCGGCATGGGCTGGCTGGTGGGGGCGCGCTTTGTTGACCGCGTGGGCAAGGGCATTCGCGGTGCGCCGCGTGATGCGCTGGTGGCCGATGTCACACCGCCCGAGCTGCGCGGCGCCGCCTATGGCTTGCGCCAGACGCTGGACACGATTGGCGCTTTCACCGGCCCGCTGCTGGCGATGGCGCTGATGTGGTGGACGGCGAACAACTACCAGCGCGTGTTCTGGTTTGCGGTGTTGCCAGCATTTATCGCCGTCGCCATCTTGGTGATTTTTGTGAAAGAGCCCGAGCGCGCGCCTGCAGCCGCCGCTCAGCCGCGCCGTTTTCCCCTGCAGCGTGCCGAAATGGCTCGCCTGGGCCGCGCTTATTGCTGGGTGGTAGCCGTTGGCGTGGTGATGACTTTGGCGCGCTTCAGCGAGGCTTTTCTGGTGCTGCGCGCTGTGGACGCAGGCCTGCCTGCCATGTGGGCGCCGCTGGTGCTGGTGGTGATGGGCGTGGCCTACGCGCTCTCGGCCTACCCGGCGGGCGCTCTGTCCGACCGCTTGCCGCGCCACCAGGTGCTGGCTGCAGGCATGGTGCTGCTGGTGCTGGCCGATCTGGCGCTGGCCTGGCTGCCCGGCCTGTGGGGCTTGGCGCTGGGCGCGGCGCTCTGGGGCTTGCATATGGGCTGTACCCAAGGCTTGCTCAACGCCATGGTGGCCGACACCGTGCCGGCCGATTTGCGCGGCACCGCGTTTGGCGTGTTCCACCTGGTCACCGGCGTTGCCTTGCTGCTGGCCAGCCTAATTGCTGGCGCCTTGTGGGACAGCTGGGGCTACCAGGGCACATTCATGGCCGGGGCGGTGTTTGCGGGGTTGGCGACGCTGGGGTTTGGGCTGCTGCGACAACGGGCCTGAGCCAGTATTTGTTCAAAAGGTACCCGCTCAGCAACACCGAAAGAGGCAGCCCATACAAAAGCAATAGCTTCCACCACCATTGGCTGAACCAGAGCACGATTCCCGTTAATAGCGGGCTGTTGTCAAAATATCCCTGTGCCTGCAGGCCCATCAGTTGCTGATTGGCAGAAGACATCAGGCTGTTGAGAGGGTGTGCCAGCAGCTGCCACAGCAGGTAGCCCAGCAAAACGGCAAAGCTCGTAAACAGCAGCTTGATTTTCGGGCTGGCGGGCTCACGCCGAACATAGGCGATTGCGATCCAAACGGGGCTGAGGTACCACAGCCCAAAGGCGAGCAGTTGCAGGGCGTCCAAGAGGCCCCAAGACTGGAAGAATGTGGATAGAAACTGCCAGTCCATGTTGCTCCAAGCTCTATGAGAAAGGCCAGCCGCGCCTTACCTCATCCGGTCCAAAGTCAGTTGCTGGCCAGTGCGGTTCATCTGGAAGCTGTTCAAAAAGCTGTTGCCCAGCAGCACATAGGGCATGTCGTTGGACATGATGACCGCGTCCACATTGCGCAGCTCCACGTCGGAGACGCGCACGGTGTTCAGTTTGAGGCGCCAGCCTTGGGCTACGCCGTTGGCGGTGCCCATCTGCACGCGCTCGCCCTTGCTGTAATCAATACCTAGTTTTCGTGCTTCGGCCATGCCCAGGCTCACGGTGGTGGCGCCGGTGTCCACCACAAACTGGGTGGCCTTGCCGTTGATCATGCCCGGCGTCATGAAGTGGCCGCGCGTGTCGGCCATCAGCACGATGCGGCCGGTGTTGCTCACGGGCAGGGCGCTGCCGGCCACGCTGACGGGCGATTCGCCCATGCGCACGGTAAAGGTCTTGCCGTCCATGCGGATCTGGGCTTCGCCGTCTTTCACGCTCAGCACCTGCAGCTTCTGGTAGCTGCTGCCAGCTTCCACCGCTTTGGGCGCGCCGCCGTCAATCACCAGCAGCGCTTTATTGCCCAGAATGCCGGTGAGGGCGACGCTGTGCGAGGCCGCAGCCTCGTTGTTTTGCGCCCAGACGGCCTGGCCGGCACCCAGCGTCAGAAACGCGGCCAGCAGTGCGAAGCGCACAGGGGCAAGAGCGGGGCGACGAGCAGGTTGGGGCTGATTTTTCATATGCAAACAGCGGCAGAGCCAGCGGGTAGGGGACAGAACAAAAAACTTAGGCGACAGGAGTTTGCTAACGCCTGCCGCCTAACCATAGCAAATTACGTATCACTTGGGGCTGATGAAACGCGGATTGCCTGCCGGTTTGTGTTAACTATCGTTGCTTTTGATGCATTTTGAATTATTTATCGTCCATGGGCTGCCGCAGCGGGCATCAATCGCGGAAATTGTTGAAAGACAGCGGCACGTCGGTCACGTCTTTTTTCAGCAGCGCCATGGCGGCCTGCAGATCGTCGCGCTTGGCGCCGCTCACACGCACCGCGTCGCCCTGAATGGCCGCTTGCACCTTCATCTTGCTGTCTTTGATGAGCTTCTGGATCTTCTTGGCCAGCTCTTGCTCGATGCCGTTGCGCACCTTGATGACCTGCTTGACCTTGTCGCCGCCGATCTTCTGCACATTGCCCTTGTCCAGAAAGCGCACGTCCACATTGCGCTTGGTGAGCTTGTTGCGCAGGATTTCCTCGACCTGCTGGAGCTGGAAGTCGGCGTCGCCGAACAGCGTGATCTCTTTGTCCTTGAGCTCGATCCCGGCCGAGGTGCCCTTGAAGTCGAAGCGGGTGCCAATTTCCTTGGCCGAATTCTCTACAGCGTTCTTCACCTCGACGAAATCGGCTTCGCAAACCGTGTCAAACGATGGCATAAATACTCTCCTTGCGCGCGCGGCGTAACAATAAAGGGGTCGCCACAAGTGCGACAATCTGCCGATGTTAGTCGAGAAAAATGCCCCGCTGCAGCAGTACAACACCTTTGGCATCGTGGCCCGCGCCACCAACCTGGTGCGCGTGCAGTCCGAACAGGATATCCGTGATTTTCTGGCCGGCCCGCCTCTGGGCGCGAGCCGCCAGGTGCTGGTGCTGGGGGGCGGCAGCAATATCGTCATCACCGGCGATGTCGAGCCCACCGTGTTCAAAATGGAGATCAAGGGCAAACGCCTGGTGGCCGAGACGGACAAGCACTACATCATTGAGGTAGGTGCCGGCGAAGTCTGGCACGAGGTAGTGGCCTGGAGCGTGGCCCAGGGCTACGCCGGGCTGGAGAATCTGGCGCTCATCCCCGGCACCGCCGGCGCAGCGCCAGTGCAAAACATTGGCGCCTATGGCGTAGAGCTGCAAGACCGCTTTGATTCGCTGGACGCCATCGATCTGAGCAATGGCGAGAGCTTCAGCCTCAACGCCGCGCAGTGCGCGTTTGGTTACCGCGATTCGGTCTTCAAACACGCGCCTGCCGAAACCATGCCGCTCACCATGATTGCCCGCGCCAGCGGCAGCACCACGCCGCGCGGCATGGGGCTGGCAGGCCGGGCGGTTATCACCCGCGTGCGCCTGCGCCTGGCCAAAGACTGGAAGCCCGAGCTCGGCTACCTGGATCTGACGCGCAAACAGGCCGAAAAAGGCGTGGCCGAGCCCAGCGCGCAAGACGTGCTCGATTGGGTGGTGGAGATTCGCCGTGCCAAGCTGCCGGATCCGGCGGTCATCGGCAATGCGGGCAGCTTCTTCAAAAACCCGCAGGTGAGCGAAGAGCTGTGCGAAGACATCATTGCGCGTGAGCCCAAGATCGTGCACTACCCCATGCTCGACGGCAGCGTCAAACTGGCCGCCGGCTGGATGATCGACGCCTGCGGCTGGCGCGGCAAAAGCATTGGCAAGGCCGGCGTCTACGAAAAGCAGGCCCTGGTGCTGGTGAACCTGGGCCAGGGCGACAACAGCGTGACCGGCGGCGAGGTGGTAACGCTCGCCCGCGCCATCCAGGCCAGCGTGTACGAGCGCTTTGGCATCCGCCTGGAGCCGGAGCCGGTGGTGTGGTGAGCGCATAGCGCCGGCTTGCCGCGGCCACGAAGCCTTTCACAAGCGCCTGCGGGCGCTTTGTTGTTTTTTCACTGGCGCGCAACGGCTGGCTGACACCACGGCCTCGGGTGCTTGCGGGTGCAGCGCAAGCCGGCAAATGCGCGAAGACGATGCTTGACATTGTGCTTAGCACTGGTGTGCTCAATACCATTTGCGCGAGCGCAAAGTACGCGGCAAAATGTCTTCGTGAGTTTTTGTTTATTGCGTTGCCAAATGGGATAGAGGTTCATCCATGGAGTTGATGCAGGATGTGCGGTCTTATAGCTTGCGTGAGCAGGTGCTGCAGCATGTGCGCTCCCAGATCATGTCGGGTCGGGCGCCAGCAGGAACGGTGTATTCCGTGCCCAGCCTGGCCGCTGAGCTGAAAGTCTCGACCACCACGGTGCGCGAGGCCTTATTGGTGCTGTGTGGTAACCATCTGCTAACGGCCTTGCCCAACCGGGGTTTCCGTGTGGAGGGCATGACGCAAAAAGAGCTGGACGACCTGTTCACCATGCGCGAGCTGGTAGAGCGCTTTGGCATGGAAACGCTGGCGCGCAAAGGTATCGACAAGGTCGACCATCTGCTGGCGCTGGCCGACGACGTGGCCGATGCCGTCAAGCGCCGCAGCATCTCTGACTTTATAGAGACCGACATGCTCTACCACCAGGCTTTGCTGGATGCGGTGGGCAACCCGCTGCTCACCCAGACGGCGATGAAAATGCGTGAAGACATGCGTCTGTACGGCATTGAGTCGCCCGAGGGCTGGCAGCGCCAGCTCGATTCGGCCCAAGAGCACTACGACATGATCGCGCTGGCGCAAAGCAACAGCGTAGTCGCCATGGGGCGCCTCACCAGCAAGCACATTCTTGCCTGGAAGCCGCTGTTCAAGGCGGCGCTCAACCAGCCCTGACCCCCTGCCCAACGGCCCGCAGCCCGGGCCGCCATGCCATCTGCGTGACCGGCCAAACGGCCGCTTTGCCCGACAATGCGCTGCAGCCATTTGTTGAACCCGCATAGAAGGAAGGCAGCCCGCATGAACGGCGCAAAAAGCCTGGTCAAGACGCTCTTGGCCGCTGGCATCGATACCTGTTTCGCCAACCCTGGCACGAGCGAAATGCATTTTGTCGCCGCGCTCGACCAAGTGCCCGGCATGCAATGCGTGCTGGGTTTGCAAGAGAACGTGGTCACCGGCATGGCCGACGGTTATTACCGCATGGCCCGCAAACCAGCCTGCACTCTGCTGCACTGCGGCCCGGGCCTGGCCAATGGCCTGGCCAACCTGCACAATGCGCGTCGCGCCCGCAGTGGCATCGTCAACATCATTGGCGACCAGGCCACCTACCACCGCCCGTACGATGCGCCACTGACGGCCGATACTGACGCGCTGGCGCGCAGCGTCTCGGCCTGGGTGCACACCGCTACGGCAGCACCGCAAGTAGGGCGCGACGCCGCTTTGGCAGTGCGTGCTGCGCAGACCTTCCCCGGCCAGATCGCCAGCCTTATCTTGCCTGCCGACACGAGCTGGGGCGAAGGCGGCGTGGAGGCCGCGCCTTGGCCCGTGCCCGCACCGGTGGCGCTGGACCCCCACGCTATAGAAGGCGCAGCCCGCGTATTGCGCAGCAGCCGCAATGTGCTGCTGTTGCTGGCTGGCGATGCCGCTTTTGCCGCTGGCCAGCAACTGGCCTGGCGCGTGGCGCAAGCCAGCGGCGCGGCCATCATGCTGGACTATGTTTGCGCCCATGTGCAGCGCGGGCGCGGGCGTTTGCCGATAGAGCGCGTGCCCTATGGCATGGAAGCGGCCATCAAGGCGCTGGCACGTTTTGAGCACATCATTCTGGTGGGCGCCAAGCCGCCGATCGGCTTTTTTGCCTACCCCGGCCTGCCTTCGGTGCAATACGCGCCCACCACGCAGCTGCACACGCTGGCCCGCCCCGAGCAAAGCGCCACCGAAGCCTTGCAAGCGCTGGCCGAAGCCTTGGGCGCGCCCGCCGTGGCCATGCCCGACGTGGGCCCGCGCCCCAGCGCAGCCAGCGGCGCCCCCACGCCCGAAGCGGTGGCGCAAACCGTGGCAGCGCTGATGCCGGACAACTCCATCGTCTCGGACGAATCCATCTCCTACGGCCGCGGCTTTTACCCGCACACCTTTGCGGCGCCCGAGCACGATTGGCTGCACCTGGGTGGCGGCGCCATTGGCGACGGCATGCCCGTGGCCACCGGCGCGGCGCTGGGCGCGGGCAAGGCGCGCCGCGTCATCAACCTGCAGGCCGACGGCTCGGCCATGTACAGCCTGCAATCGCTGTGGACACAAGCGCGTGAGCGCCTGCCGGTGACCACCATCTTGCTCAACAACAGCAAGTACAACATCTTGATTGGCGAGTACAAAAACGTGGGCGCCACGCCCGGCGCCACGGCCATGAGCATGCTCGACCTGGGCAACCCAGGCATCAGCTGGGTGGGCCTGGCCCAAGGCATGGGCGTGGCTGCGGCCCGCGCCACCACCATGGATGAGTGCGCAGATCTGATGCGCGCCAGCTTTTCACAGGCTGGGCCGTTTTTGATTGAGCTGATGGTGTGAGATAGGCTGGGTGAACCAGCATTGTTGAAGAACAAGGGGCTTGCGGTGGCAAGCCCCTTGTTCTTGTGCGCCCAGCATGGGTGCACTCCTGCGGGCTTGTCATTTTTGCGTCTCGAAGGGTGGTTTTCTAACTGGCGTTGGTGTGTTTTGCTTGCAGCAGCTGGCCGGGTCTCGCCCCGGCGGGCGACCTCCTTTCTTGCTGCACGGCAAGACAGGAGGCAAAGAAACGTGCCCTACATCCAGCGTCCCCCATTGCCCCGCGAAGCGGGTCAATGGCGGCAACCTGCGATCACAGCAAATAGCGGCGTGCGGCCCAACTCACTGCGCGCTAAAGCGCTCCGATCAAACAGCGGCCGCAAGTCAGAGCACGAAGTTTGGCTGTCCTGCGGCAGCCAAACCGCCACTATTTGCTGTGATCGCAGGCGCTGGCTGAAGGGGTGGGACGAGACATCCTAAACAGCCAACAGCCAACAGCCAACAGCCAACAGCCAACAGCCAACAGCCAACAGCCAACAGCCAACAGCCAACAGCC
>NZ_JBHZGV010000015.1:57235-104616 GCF_043359985.1 Comamonas trifloxystrobinivorans | reverse complement strand
AAGGCAGTTTCCAAGACGTGGAGCTGTTACCTATGTCCTTGAACTAATGTGTTACCTATGAGTGTGAGTCATACCGGCACGTTTTTTCCCCTCGCTTTTTGTCGTGCAACAAAAAGGGAGGTCGCCTGCCGGGGCGAGACCCGGACAGCAGCGGCAAGCAACAAGCACCACGCCAGTGAGAAAACCAGCCCACCAAAATCGAGCCACCTACAGCGCGCTCGAATCCCGCGCCACCAATAACCCGTATCATCGCCGCCATGCCCGCTCCGCCCACCACCACCAGTTCCAACACCTCAGCCACGCAGGTGCAAGTGCGCGTGGCCGCAGCATCGGAGCAAATGGCACAGCAGCTGATCGAGCAACTGCAAACCACACTGGGAACGCCAAATGACTGGTTGTGGCAAGCCGATACCTATGCAACTCTCCACAGTGCCCGCCAAGCCACTGGCGATGCCGTGCTGCTGCTGGCCCCGCCGCTTGGCGCCAGCAATGGCAGCGATTCCGACGCACAAGCAGCACTGATGCAAACCCGCCAGCATCTGGTCGCGCATGGCCAGTCTTTTCAGCTGCTGTTCAGCCAAGGCCCGCGCCTGCTCGAAGAAGCTTTGACGGCCTTGTGCAACAGCTTCCCCGACGCCCCAGCCTTGCAAGCACGCCGCGCCGCCTTGCGCGAGCACGGCAATCTTTCGCGCTGGAGCTGGAGCTGCGAAAAGTGCAGCGATCCCGACTGCGAGCTGCGCTTGTTCAAAGGCCTGCTGAACACGGCGCAGACATAAAAAAACCACGCCGGCTTAGGCGTGGTTTGCGTGGATTGGGGCTTTGCATTCTTGCTTTTTTGAAAGCAGTACCGGCTTATTGCACCAGCTTCGATGCGGGCGGGTGGTTGCCCGGATCGGTGAACAAATGCGCTGCGTCTACCGCGTCAAACCGGTACTGCTGGCCGCAGAACTCGCAGCCCACTTCGATCAAGCCTTGCTCGGCCAGAATGCTGTCGGTCTCTTCCTGGCCCAGGTTGCGCAGCATATTGCCCACGCGCTCGCGGCTGCAGGTGCAGGCAAAGTGCGGGCCACCTTCGCCGTCTTCGGGCACAAAGCGCAAAAGCTTTTCTTCCCAGAACAGGCGGTGCAAGATGGTTTCCACATCCAGGCTCAGCAACTCGTCGCGGGTCAGGCTGGCGGCCAGGTGGGCGATGCGGTTGTAATCTTCGTTCTGACCGAACTGGTCGGCCTCTTCCGTGCCGTACGCGCCAGCGGCCAGGTTGCCTTCGCCCTTGATCGGCATGCGCTGCACCATCAAGCCAGCCGCCACTTGCTCGTTGGCGGCCAGCACCAGAACGGTATCGAGCTGTTCGGACTGGCGCATGTACTGCTGCAAGATGGCAGCCAGGTTGTTCAGCGGCTCGCCTTCGGCATCGACCAAAGGCACCACGCCCTGGTAAGGTTGCTGGCCAGGCAAGCGGTCCTTGGGGTCGAGCGTGATGGCGCAGCGGCCTTTGCCGTGGCGGTTGACCAGGTCGGTCAGCGTGTCGCTGGGCTGCACATCGCCAATCATGGTGACGGTGGAACGCACGCTCAGATTGGTCTGCACTTCGGCCACGGCCAGCTTGACCGGGCCGTCGCCCATGATCTGGAACACCAGGGCGCCATTGAACTTGATGTTGGACTGCATCAGCACGCCAGCGGCGCTCATCTCGCCCAGCAGCTCTTGCACCGGCAGCGGGTAGGCACCCGAGCTGGTGTTGGCGGCACGGCGGCGCAGAATCTCTTGCCACGCATCCGTCAGGCGCACGATGGCACCACGCACGGGCAGGCCATCAAACAAAAATTTATGCAGTTCAGACACCTTGTGTTCTTCCAATCCTGGTTGGCGTACGGCAGACGCGCTGCCGCCGCTGTTCGCTATTGTCAATCGGCCAATTTTCGCAGACCCGCCTGAAAGCGTTTCGCGTTGGCCATATACCCTTGGGCACTGCGCTTGAGGCCGGCAATCTGCTCCTCGGTGAGCTGGCGCACCACCTTGGCCGGGTTGCCGACGATCAGGCTGCCGTCGGGAAATTCCTTGTTCTCGGTGACCAAGGCACCGGCACCTACCAGACAGTGCTTGCCGATCTTGGCACCGTTGAGCACGATTGCTCCCATGCCGATAAGCGACTCGTCGCCAATCGTGCAGCCGTGCAAGATGACGTTGTGGCCGATGGTGACGTGCTTGCCAATGTCGAGCGGCTTGCCCTTGTCGGTGTGCAGCACGCTGCCGTCCTGGATATTGCTGCCCTCGCCCACCCGGATCGGGTCGTTGTCGCCACGCAAAACCGAGCCAAACCACACGCTGCTGTCTGCCGCCAGGTGCACCCGGCCAATCACTTGCGCGCTGTCTGCCACCCAGGCCGATGCGGCCACTTCCGGTTGCACTCCATCCAATTCGTACTTCGCCATCTTGTCTCCTGTTTTGATCTCGTCTGCCCATGCCGGCTGCATACGCGCAGCCGCAAAGCCGCGGCGCCAAGCGCCTCGGGGGCTGAGCCATAATTGTAGAGATGGAATTACGCCAAACCGCCCTGCAAGCCTTGTGCACGGCCGACCCCGAAGAAAAATCCGCCCTGGCGCTTGCCATGTATGCGCAACAAGCCAGTATTTCAATAGCCACCGAAGCCGTTCTGAGTGCCCCCGTCGGCATCGAGCTACCCGGCCACCCAGCCCGGCCCGAGCTCAAGCCCCACACCTCGGTGGCACGCCGCTCGCCGGCCACCGCCGAGGGCCGTGCCATCCTTTTACATGCGATCGCGCACATCGAATTCAATGCCATCAACCTGGCGCTCGACGCGATCTGGCGCTTTGCCGGCATGCCACGCGCCTTTTATCTGGACTGGCTGCAGGTAGCGGCCGAAGAAGCCAAGCACTTTCGCCTGCTGCGCGCCCACTTGCAAAAATGGGGCAAGGACTACGGAGATTTTCCGGCGCACCAAGGTTTGTGGACCATGTGCGAGAAAACCGCCTCTGACATTGTGGCGCGCATGGCCCTGGTGCCCCGCACGCTGGAAGCGCGTGGCTTGGATGCAACACCCCAGATTCAAGCCAAATTGCAACAAACCGGCGCCCCCGATGCGCTGGAGGCTGTCGCCATTCTGGACATCATCTTGCGCGAGGAAGTGGGCCATGTCGCCATTGGCAACCACTGGTACCGCCACCTGTGCCAACTCCAAGAGCTAGACCCAGAGGCGCATTACAGCGAATTGGTGGCTCGCTATGAGGCACCAAGGCCCAAGCCGCCGCTGAACCTGGCAGCCCGCAGCCAGGCCGGTTTCAGCGAAACCGAGCTGGCCTGGTTGCAGGCCCAGTTGTAACAAGCGCAACGCACTGCGCGGACGCGGCAATGCAAATAGCGATAAAAACCTGTGGCTGCAGTCCAGTCCACGCCGGTGGCAGCGTCCAAATTCAACGAGAATAATCGCTGGTTCCGAGATATAACGATTTGCCGAGTCCGCCCGTGCCGGCCAGTGCAGGCGGTGGTTCCAGTGGTCCATGCAACACACGAGCGCGTCATCTTCCTTCCCTCAACCCGCAGCTGCGGCTATGGATTTCACCTCCCCCGCACCCCCCATTGCCTGGCAGTCCATCAAGGATGCCAACGGGGCCTTGGTCGGCCACGAAATCTTCAACCGCTCGCGCACGGCCTCGGCCCACACCATGGATTCGGATCTGGCGCTGGCACATGCGGTGCTCTCGCACATCCAGCCCGTCTCGCTGCTCGACAACGGCCTGCTGTTCCTCAACACCACCTATGAAAGCCTGCGCGGCGCGCACCTGGATTTGCCGCCCGCCAACCAGATCGTGCTGGAAATCCCCTCGCTCGGCCACGCCGCGTCGAGCGAAGTCGAAGCCCGCCGCCCCGCGCTGGCCGCGCTGCGCGCCAAGGGCTTTGCACTGGCCTTCAACCACTCGGTGCTCGATTCTTCTTACGCACCCTGGCACGACCTGGTCAATTACCTGAAGATCGATTTCTCGGTGCTCGCCGCCGACCGCGCCGTGCTGATGATCCAGTGGGCACGCCGCATTCCTGGCGCCACGCTGATCGCCGACAAAATTGAAACCGCCGCCCAGCTGCAGTTGGCCCAGGAGAACGCCGTCGACCTGCTGCAAGGCTACGCCGTCAGCCGCCCCGAGCCGGTGCCCGCCCGCGTGGTGCTGCCATCTATCGAAGAGACCAATAGCCTGGTCGAACAACTCAACAACCGCGCCGAAACCGCTGCGCTGTCGGCTTTTTTACAGACCCAGCCGGCCCTGCTGTTCAACCTGCTGCGCATGGCGCGCTCGCTGGGCATGGCACAAAAACACAGCTACGCATCGCTGGAGCAATTGCTGAGCGTGCTCAGCCGCGAGCAACTCAAGGCCTGGGCCGGCATGTTGCATTCCGTGGCTACGGAGACAGAGCGCCCGCCCGAGTGCAAGCAAATCTATATCGACGGCAGCCTGCACCTGGTAGCCGCAGCCGCGCAGCAATGGCCGCAAGTGCCGCCCGCCAGCATCCACCTGATCAGCCACGCGCTGCTGCTAGGCCAAATGCTGGGCCTGCCTGTGCCGCTGTCGGCCGAGCAGCTGCTGCCGCCGGCTTTGTCGGCACCGGTTCAAGCGCTGGCCGAGCAATGGCAAGCTCTGGTGCAGCCGTACAGCCCGGATTGCTGAGCAGCAGCACCTGAAACACAGCCCACAAACCACAGCCCCGGCCACTCGCAGAGAGTGACCGGGGCTGTTTTCATGCTGCGCCACCCTGTTTGTTAACAAGGCGGCGCAAAGCCAGGCTGGTTTTCAATCATCCAAATGCTCTTCGTGCGCGCGCTCACGGATATAGAACGCCGCGATCAAACCCAAAGCCACGCCAAACATGACGTAGAAAGCCGGAGACATGGGCGAGCCCGTGGTCTTGATCAACCAGGTGACGATGAACTGGGCAAAGCCGCCGAACACCATCACTGCAATGTTGTAGGCCATGGACATGCCGACCGAGCGCACATTCGCTGGAAACAGCTCGGCCATCACCGTGCTGAACACGCCAAAGAATACCGACACAAACAGGCACACGACCACTTGCACGGTCATCAGCTTGGCAATCGTCGGGCCGTCCGTCAGCCATGCGTACAGCGGGTACAGCACGATCAGATAGCCCAGCAGCGAGCCGATCATCAGCGGACGACGGCCCACGCGGTCCGACCACGCACCCATGAAAGGCATCAACACCACCATCAGCGCCGCGCCCGCCATCTGCACCATGAAGGTGTCGTGCAGCGGCAGCTTGAGCGTCACGGTCGAGTAGGTCACCAGATAGGTGAAGGTGATGTAGATCGACACCGTGGCCGTCACCACCAGCCCCATGCCCACCAGGGTTTCGCGCGCGTGTGTGCGCAGCATCTCCAGCACGCCCACTTGGCGCACGGTGCCAGCGGCTTGCGCAGCCTTGAGCTTGACAAACGTCTCAGGCTCTTCGACATGGCGGCGGATATAAATGGCCACCGGCACAATCAGCAAGCCCACCGCAAACGGAATGCGCCAGGCCCAGGACATGAGCTGCTCCTGCGTGAAAAAGTCGGTGATCAAGGTGCCCACGGCAGCGCCAATCAGCAAGGCGGCCATCTGGCCCGTCATCTGCCAGGAGCCATAAAAACCGCGCTTGCCCTTGGGCGCGAGCTCAATCAGCAAAGCCGTCGAGGTACCGAACTCGCCACCCGCAGCAAAGCCTTGCAGCAGACGCGCCAGCACGATAAAGATCGGCGCCCAGATACCCACGCCCTGGTATGTTGGCGCGAAAGTGATGAGCGCAATGGCCACAGCCATGATGGCGGTCACCATCACCATGGCCGCCTTGCGGCCCTTGCGGTCGCCATACAGGCCCAACAAAATGCCGCCCACCGGGCGCATAAAAAAACCCACGCCAAACACGGCCGTGGTCATCAGAATCTTGTTGAGATCGTCGCTCGGATCGTTCGGGTTGCTCGGGAAGAACAGCTTGGCCACGATGGGCGTCATAAAGGCGAAGACGAGAAAGTCATACCATTCCAGCGCGTTGCCGATGACAGCGGCCAGAATATTTCTCTTGGATACAGCAGTTGATTGCACGCAAAAATCCTAAAAACACAAGTCGCAGTACAAGGTCAGCGCTGCCGGGTAAGCCCATCAGCACATGCCGTTGCTTTACACAAAACCCCTTCACCAGCAGCCACCGGGCCACGCCGCAACGCCGCTATGCGGTGCAAGCCAAAACTCTCAAAACGGGGGATTTGGAAAACAAGCGATGCGCGCGCCATGCGAAACCCACACGGGCGGCCAGAAAGAGGCAGGAAATTGTAGCGGCGGCCCTGCGCGCCGCCGCCCGGCGCAGCGATCTTTTCTGCATCAGCTACCAACCGCTGGGAATAAGCGGATAAAAATGCTGGTTTGCAGGAAGGCGAGCGCTGACCCTCCGACCTCACCGCTCTTCGCCCGATACCCCACCTGCACTTCCACCAAGCGGCACCGTTCTCGCAGGCTGTTCGGCTGCTCGGCTGCTCGGCTGCTCGGCTGCTCGGCTGCTCAGCTGCTCAGCTGCTCAGCTGCTCAGCTGTTCAGGATGCCCTTCCCCACCCCTTTCAGCCAGCGCCTGCGATCGCAGCCAATACCGGCGGTTTGGCTGCCGCAGAGCAGCCAAACTTCGTGCTCTGACTTGCGGTCGCTGTTTGAACGGAGAGCCTTCGGCTCGGAGTGAGTTCGACCGCACGCCGGTATTGGCTGTGATCGCAGGTTGCCCCGAAAGATTCGCTACGCGAAGCTTTCGGGGGACGCTGGATGTGGGGCAGATTTTTCGCCGGGGCGAGACCCGGCCAGCAGCCGCATGCAATGCCCACCAACACCAGTGAGGAAAACAGCCTGAAAGCCAGTACCCGAAGCACGCCACGCCAACCCGCGTAGCGCAAAAAATAGCCGCTGCCTGCCTAACAGGAAGCGGCCATCTTCAATGCTCGCGCGCGGCTGACGCAGCAGCATCAGCATCAGCAATAGCTACTGCCTCACCGCCTGTCCGCCAACGCATGGGCAATCGTGCCCAAATCCACATACTCCAGCTCGCTGCCAATTGGCACGCCCCGCGCCAAGCGGGTAAAGCCCACGCCTCGGCGCTGCAATGCCTCGCCAATCACATGTGCTGTCGCCTCGCCCTCGGCGGTGAAGTTGGTGGCCAGAATCACTTCTTGCACCACGCCATCGCTGGCTCGCTCCAAAAGCTGCTGCACGCCTATGTCGCGCGGGCCAATGCCGTCGAGCGGCGACAAGCGCCCCATCAGCACGTAATACAGGCCTTTGTAGGCACCGGTGCGCTCCAGCGCAGCTTGATCGGCTGGCGTCTCTACCACGCACAGGCGCGCTGCGTCCCGGCCAGCGTCGAGGCAAGTTTCGCACACTGCGTTCTCGGTAAAGGTATGGCAGCGCTCGCAATGCCGGATACGCGTGCTGGCCTCGTGCAGCGCGCGCGACAACTGCTCTGCGCCCGCACGGTCGTTCTGCAACAGGTGGAAAGCCATGCGCGATGCCGATTTGACGCCTACGCCAGGCAGGCGGCGCAGCGCCTGCACCAAGGCTTCGAGGGTGCTGGTATCAGACATGGAGGGCAGCCTCCGCCTCGCGCAGGCTGCCGAACAGCGACTGGGACAAGGCTTAGAACGGGAACTTCATGCCACCGGGCAGGCCTGGCATGCCAGCGGTGATCTTGCCCATCTTCTCGTTGCTGGTCTCTTCGGCCTTGCGCACGGCGGCGTTGAAGGCGGCAGCCACCAGGTCTTCGAGCATATCCTTGTCTTCGCTCAGCAGGCTGGGGTCGATGGTCACGCGCTTGACGTCGTGCTTGCAGGTCATCTGCACCTTCACCAGGCCAGCGCCCGATTCGCCTTCGACCTCGATATTCGCCAGCTCGTCCTGGGCCTTTTTCAGGTTGTCCTGCATGGCCTGGGCCTGCTTCATCAAACCAGCGAGTTGTCCTTTGTTGAACATGAAATTTCCTTGTTTCTTGAAAACCGGTCGTGCGTGCAAGCGCAGCGCTTGCACAAACGCGCCATCATAGGGGTTGAATACTGCCAGGCACGATTTTCGCGCCAAATTGCTGTATCAGCGACTGGACATAAGGGTCATTGCGCACCACTTCTTCGGCGGTGCGCTGGCGCGCATGCTGCGCCTGGGCCTTGCGCCGCGCCGGGCAATCCTGCACCGGGCCGACGCTGACCTCGATCTTGCCCACCAGGCCTGCAGTCACCAGCGCCGTGCGCAAGCGCTCAACCGTGCCGGGCTGCGCCAGCGACTCCAGATCAACCTGCAACCACCAGCATTCGGGCTCGCGCCGCAGCAACTGTGAGCGCAACGCCAACTGGCGCGCCACGGCGGTAATGGCCTCGGCCTCGATCAGGCGCACCACAGTGTCGTTCCAAAAACCGCCTTCGGGCGTATCGACAAAATCGGCAGGCACGCGGCCCAGGCTTTCGCCAAAAGTATTGGCCGGCTTGTCGTACTCGCTCACCTGGTGCGCTTGCACGGGCAAAGCGATCAGGCTGGCAGGCGCCGGAGCTGGGTGCTGGCCGTTGTGTGCGGCATCGTCATGCTGTGCAGCTGGCTGGTGCGCAGGCGCAGCATCTTGCAGATAGGCCTCGTCGGGCACATCGTCAAAATACGGCGCGTCGTCATTCGCTTCATGCGCCTGGGGCGCCATCTCTTCTTCGTCGTCGCGCTCGTCGGCATCGGCGCTTTCATCAACAACATCCTCTGCGGCGGCACTGGGCGCAGCGGGGATAGGCTGGGCGCGCGCTGGAATCAAATCTTCGGCCGTGCGGACCGGCAGCTTGACGGCATCGGCCGCTGGTGCCGCAACAGCGGGCACGGCGGCAACTGGCGCTGGCTCGGCTTGCACTTGGGGTGCAACCACTTCCACTTCTGCGGACTTTTGCGCAGGCTCGTCTGGCAACGGCTCCCAAGGCGGCACTTCGGCGGCTGGAGCGGGAGCAGGCTTATGTATCGGCGCTGCCGTGTTGACGGTCGGTGTTGCCGGGCTGGGTGCAGCCGCAACGGGTGCTGGTGATGGCGCCGCCGTTGGCGCTTCTACTGTTTTGATAGCTGCCGGCGCTGGCTGGACAGTACTTACAGTGGGTTTCGCTGCAGCCGCTGCATGCGGCGCAGTGCCAGCACCTAAATTATTTGCTGTTTTTTTTTCAGCCTCGCCCGCAGGCTTGAAGGCCAGCAAACGCAGCAGCGCCATGGTCAGCGCCGCGTACTCGTCGGGGGCCAAACCCAGCTCGGCACGGCCATGCAGGGCAATGCTGTAGAGCAACTGGGTTTCATCGGCTGGCATCAATTGCGCCAGGCGCAGCAGCTCTTGCTGCTCGGCATCGTCGCTGGCAACAGCCGCTTGGGCTTTGTCGGGTACCGCTTGCAGCACAGCCATGCGCTGCAATTGCACGCTCATATCCTCCAGCGTCGACACGGCAGACAAACCCTGGTGGCGCAACTGGTCTACCGTAGCTACCACCTCGGCACCATCGCCACGCGCCAGTGCATCAATCAGGCGGAACACATGGCTGCTGTCCACCGCGCCCAGCATCTGGCGCACGCCGGCCTCTTGCAACTGGCCGCCGCCAAAAGCGATGGCCTGGTCAGTCAGCGACAGCGCATCGCGCATGGAACCACGGGCCGAGCGCGCCAGCAAGCGCAGCGAAGGCGCATCGGCCGAAATATTCTCTTGTGCCAGCACCTTGGCCAGGTGCTCTTGCACCGTCTCGGGCGCCATCGGCCGCAGGTTGAACTGCAGGCAGCGCGAGAGCACGGTCACCGGCACCTTTTGCGGATCGGTCGTGGCCAGCACAAACTTCAGATACTCGGGCGGCTCCTCCAGCGTCTTGAGCATGGCGTTAAAGGCGGTATTGGTGAGCATGTGCACTTCGTCGATCATGAAGACCTTGAAGCGCCCCTGCACCGGCTTGTACACCGCCTGCTCCAGCAAGCCTTGCACCTCGTCCACGCCGCGGTTGGAGGCTGCGTCCAGCTCGGTGTAATCGGGGAAACGGCCGCTGTCGATCTCGGTACAGGCCGGACACACGCCGCAGGGCGTGGCGGTGATACCGCCCTGGCCATCAGGGCCCGTACAGTTGAGCGACTTGGCCAGAATGCGCGACACCGTCGTCTTACCCACCCCACGCGTGCCCGTGAACAAATAGGCATGATGCAGGCGCTGCTGGGTGAGCGCATTCGTCAGCGCCTGCACCACGTGCTCCTGCCCCACCATTTCAGAAAAATTCCGAGGGCGGTATTTGCGAGCGAGAACAAGATAAGACATAGCCCCGCATTCTACGGGCAGACGCAGCGGCCATCGGGGCCGCGCTGTCGGTTACAACCGACAAAGCCGCCCAAGCCGCGCCAGCAGCACCTCTGCGCCCTCGTCCCGGCTGATTTATGCCCGGATTGCCCCGAGGGCCCTGTTTCTTTCGGTACAATGCAGCGCTGACGGGCCTCCTCGCATGGGGAAGCGGCCAACCGGGTCAGGTGGGGAACCAAGCAGCCCTAACTGTGGATCCAGTGCCGAGGGTAAGGCTCGTCACCTTTCGATGGGAAACCTCTTTACAGACAAGAGGCTGTCTTTCCCAGCAAAGGCATTCAACCCAATTTGAAACGCCTCCGGCAAACTTTGTCGGTGCTTGGCTGCGCCTAGCCCTTGGTTGCGCCAAAGGCCATGGCATGCCCAGCCTCGCGTGCATGCGCCAGCGTTTTCACGACTTAAAAATCGTCGTTGCCAAAGCCGCCGCCAAAACCACCTCCGCCACCGAACGAGTCGTCCTGGGTGACGCCGAACGGATTTCCGTGAATGTCTACATCGTCCACCATCGGTGTTCCATCGATATTCACTTGCGGTTTGTTCAGGTCCGATAAATCGGACCCGATTTTTTCCATGCCGCTGTCAAATCCGAAAATATCCGTCAGCCACTTCAGCATACTCACCACCTCATAGTTAGTATAAATTTTCGCGCCCAGGCAAATTCTTCGCATCGAACTCTATAGCCTGCCGCTGCCGCTATCAATCACCCAGGCGTCGACCGCAAGCCTGAACCTGCGCGTACCCATCTCCGCAAGAGCGCCCGCCATACCAGTCTTCTCCCACTCGGTGATTTCCGACTTGGGTAACCAGCCAACTTCACCAATCGTGTGGAAAACAAAGCCTGAAAAAACTCGTCCAAAGATTTATTTTTAGTAAGCAGTCACACCGAATATGAAATGACGTTGTCGCTGCGCGACTGCGCGCAGAAAAAGGGCTGGGCAGCATTAAGATGAATCGCATGAGTACCACCGTAATTGAAATTCTTATTGTTGTAACCCTGGCGTCTGCTCTCATTCCTCTGCTTTTTCCAGACATCTTTGGCAATGGCAAAGATGAAGAGTAATCACCGTCCATAACAAAGCCCCTCGCAAGGGGCTCAGGGTTGATGACAGGTGAAAGAATTCACCGCTTCCCACCGCCTCCGGGGGGGGTTGTTGCTTCGGCCTTCTCCTGATGGATTGCCCGACTTGCTGGGCCAGCAATTTTTGGCCGCACCATCTCCACAGAAGCCTGAAACCCAGAAGCCGCAAACGTCTGCAGAGCTCACGCAGTCCAAGAAAGCTAAACAGCTGCAGGCCATGAGCGGCCCATAGCCGACCAAGCAACTGCTTTTCCTCGGCAATTCTTATTAGCCCGAGCTCTTCAAAAAAAGCACCTGCTCCTGCTTTTGGGCAGGAGCAGGCGCCGCGGGGCACTGCGTCAGACTGCTTTCCAGAAAATATAGTCGGCTTGGTATTGCACGACTTGCTTGCTGCCCAGGTTGCTGGCACCGCAGGCCATGCTCGGTGCGACTCCTCCCTTGGTTGTTACTCGCTGAATGTAGGTCACACCTTGCATGGCTCCCATGCCGGTGGCTGGGTTTGCCTTGACCAGTTGCAGCGGGATGTTGCCTGTACCAGCGGGCGCCACGGCCACCTGTGTCGCTGTGACTTTGGATCCATCATTGTTTTCCCAGGTAGCGGGTGGGCCCCAGTATTTGCCGATGACCGCGCCACTGCGGGTCTGCAGCTTGGCGTCGGGGCCGACAAACACCCATTCGTGTTCGTTCGCCATGTCCTTCTTGGCTCGGCATTCGTAGGTGATCTGACCGACGCCCACGGTTTCCATGGCTACTTTGTGCCCCGCAGGCACCTGCACGGCTGCAGGGAGCTCCGCTTGTGAATAGGTGGAGTGGGTGGACATGGATGAACAGGCGGTGAGGCTCAGCGCCGCTACGCCAAGGGCTGCCAGAGAGAGGGTCTGTTGATGCTTCATGAGAATGTCCTCGAACAAGGTGGAGAAAAACGCACCGCGCAGGTTTTGCTCGGTGCCCAGGGTGCTGCGTGTCAGGCCCCAAAAGACAGGGCGTTGCCGGGCAAAGGTTGCCCCAGCGCTGAGATCAGTGCGGTGTAGTGCATGGTCTCATCGGCGGCCAAACGGCCCGCAACCTTGGCCAGGTCACGGCTCTCAAATGCGGGAATGACGCCCAGGTAAGCGTTGGTCGCGCCAAGCTCCAAGCGTGCGGCCAGAGCCAACACATCGTTTTGGGTTTTGAGCGTGTTGGCCTTCAGCGCTTCGGCATAGGTCTGCATCGACGCCTCGGCCACCGGCTTGCCGCCCATTTTCTGAATGGTCGCAATCAGGGCGTCACGGTGGGCTTTGTGGTGGCTCTGAAACTGCACCGCCACATCCAGCACCGGCTTTTGCAGCAGGCCGCTGCCAGCGCCCAACTGGTAGGCATTGATGGCCTCATGCTCCAGCCCCAGGGCCACATTCAGAATTGATACGTCCTTGGACGGATCGCTGCTCATACCCTGCGCCAAGGCCTCGTTGCCCGCCAGCATGGCCACTGCCACCGCTGACAAAGTGCCTGTGGTGCCAAGAAAGCCGCGACGCGAGGCTTGCTGGAGAGAACGACCTGCAAACAGATGGATACCCATGATGACTCCTGGTTGACTGTGGGGCTGCGCCGGCCATTTTTTTGTGTCCGACACCTGTAATACGCAGCTCTTGAGGCAGCGGATTCAGGTTTTTGAAAATATTTTTTTCGGTGATTTATCGCCTGACCACATCCAGCCTGCGAGATGCTGCGTATAGATAAGCAGAGCAGATCGGCAAGAGCTGTTGGCATTTTTCCAACAGCGCCGCACGAAAGAGCGCTTGTGATCACAATGGCTGCATGAGCGCCCACACACCGGACAAGCAACTGATGGAACTACTCGACCGCGTAGCTGCCCGAGAAGAGGCCGCTCTCAAGCTTTTGTATGACCAGACCGCCTCGCGGCTGTATGGGCTGGCTTTGCGCATCGTCGGCAACAAGGAGTGGGCTGAAGATGTTCTGCAAGAGAGCTTTCTGGGTATCTGGCGCAACGCAGGCAGCTACCAGGATTCGCTCAGCCCGCCTTTGGCCTGGATGGGCATGGTGGTGCGCAGCCGGGCCCTGGACTTTTTGCGCCGACACCGGGCCGAGCGCCAGCATCTCCATCTGCCGGTCGAAGACCTGGAAGAGCAGTTGCCAGACCAGCAAACGCAAAGCCCGATGCAATACGTAGAGGCCAGCGAACAGGCAACCGTGCTGCAGCAATGCCTGCAACAGCTGGAGCAGCCCCAACGCCAGGTGGTGAGCCTGGCCTATCTGAGGGATTGGAGCCACAGCGAACTGGCCAGTCAGCTGAAGCTGCCGCTGGGAACCGTCAAAACCTGGATGCGCCGCAGCTTGGAGCAATTGCGCAAATGCATGGCTCGCCATGTTTGAGTACCGGGAGTCTGTGCCATGAATCTGAGCCAAAACCCCGAGTTGCTTGACCGTCTGGCTGCGGCCTATTCCCTGGGCACGCTGCGCGGCGGGGCCCGCCGGCGCTTTGAGCAACTGGCTCGTGAATACCCGCAAGTGCGAGCCGCCGCCCTGCTGTGGCAAGGCCGCTGGTCTGCCTTCGCCGAGGTGCAGCAACCAGTGGCGCCCGATGACGCGGTCTGGGTACGCATCAACAACCTGCTGCAAGCTGAAAAAACCAACGCCCCGCTAGCCCAGCAACACAACGCGGCACCACCATTACCCGTGCACGCACTGGCTTGGTGGCGTGGGCTGGCCTTGGCAGGCAGCTTTGCCGCAGTGGCCGCCGTCGCCGTGGGACTGTGGTCGCACCAGGGGCTCAAAGTGGCGTCACAGCAGCAGCTGGCGTCGCTACAAACGCAACTCCAGACAGCGCAGGCCGCATTGCAGGCTGCGCCGCAGATCCAATACGTGGCGGTGTTGGCCGACGGCAAGGCCGATGCGTCCATGCTCGTGACCTTCGACCCCAAAAACAAGCAATTGGTTTTGCAGCGCGTGAGCGGTTTCAAGGAGGCGGACAACCAGTCTCTGCAACTCTGGGCTTTGCCCCAGCAAGGTGCACCGCGCTCCTTGGGCGTGATGGGCGCCGGCAAGCTCGAGCAGATCTCCGCGCAAGAGACCGATGTGAACGCCATCCCAGCTCTGGCCATCAGCCTGGAGCCCAAAGGCGGCGTGCCCAGCGCAACGGGGCCAACGGGGCCGGTGCTGTTCAAGGGCGCACTCATTCGCCGGGATCTTTGATTCCGACCTGCGCCAACGCCTCAGCGCCCGGCGCCCAGTGCCCCGCGCCTGATGCCCGCGTGGCGAAAGCAGGCACGGCGATTTTTCAAGGCCCGTTGCCTTGCAAAAATCGCCGCACGTGCCCATCACACTTCCGTGCAGCACCCGGCTTCTTGAGCCGGGCAGCATAGAGCTTGGTCGGTGCAAAACACCCGTCAAACCACCTTGCCAGGGTTCATCAAGCCGTTCGGGTCCAGCGCGGCTTTGAGCGTGCGCATCAGCGCAATCTGCTCGGGCGAGCGCGCGTGGCCCAGCCATTTGCGCTTGAGCGTGCCTATACCGTGCTCAGCGGAGACGGTGCCGCCAAACTCGCGCACCAGGCCGTAGACGATGGCGTCGATCTTTTCCTTGGGCTGCTCCTCAGCGCCCGGCTCGTACACGATGATGTGCAGGTTGCCATCGCCGATATGGCCGTAGAACAGCGTGACCGGGTCGCGCAGCGCCGCGTGCAGCGCCTCGCGGCAGCGCACGACGTATTCGTCCATGCGGGCGATTGGCAGGCCCACATCAAAGGCCACATGACGCGGGAAAAACGAATGCAGATCGCCGGTTGCATCGCGGATCGCCCAGAACGCCTTGCCGTCGGCCAGCGACTGGGCAATGGCCGCGTTGGGGATACTGCCCTCTTCCAGCATTTCGCCGAGCCAGGCCTCAAAGCGCGGCGCATCGTATTCACCGTCCGTGCCCAGCGCCTCGATCAGCACGTAAGCGCCATGCGCCGTGGTGTCGCCTTCGAAGGGACTGCGCACGCCGGGCGCCTGGGTGGTGGCAAAGTTCCAGTACTCGGGCCACATCACTTCGAAGGCCGAAAGTATCGGCCCCAAACCTTGGCGGGCCGATTGCAGCAGCGTGAGCACATTGCCAAAATCACTCGCCGCGCAGATGGCGACCATGGTGGACGCCGGCTTGGGCGAGAGCTTGAGCACCACGCGGGTGATGACGCCCAGCGTGCCCTCGCTGCCGATGAACAGCTGCTTGAGGTCGAAGCCCGCGTTGTTCTTGATCATCTTGTTGAGGCTGGTGACGACCGTGCCATCGGCCAGCACCGCCTCGATGCCCAGCACCATCTCGCGCGCCATGCCGTAGCGGATGACGCGGTTGCCGCCCGCATTGGTCGCCAGGTTGCCGCCGATGGTGCAAGAGCCGCGTGCGCCCAGGTCCAGGGGGCAGAAAAAGCCGGCCTCGCTGGCCGCGTTCTGCACTGTCTCCAGCGGCGTGCCGGCCCAGACCGTCATGGTGGCCGATGCGGCATCCAGCTCTTCGATGCCGCTCATGCGCTCCAGCGACAGCGCAATCTGGCTCTCTGCCGCACGGGCGCCGCCGCACAGACCAGTCAAACCGCCCTGTGGCACCACGGCCACGCCATGCTGGTGGCAGATGCGCAGCGCGGCAGATACGCCAGCAGTATCGGCAGGCCGCACCACGGCCAGCGGCGTGGAAGGCAGCAGGCCGCTGTAGTCGTTGCGGTTGCGCTCGGGCACGGCGTCGCCGGCCAGCACGGCGGCCGGGCCCAGCTCCGCCAACAGCGCTTCGATCACGGAGCCCATCACAGTGTCTTGTGTCATATCGTTTGCTTGCCGGCCATCAGCCGCCGTAGAGGAACTTGGCTGGCCCGGTCACGAGCCAGGGGAAAATGACCATCAGCAACAGCATCAGGAACTCAGCGATCATGAAAGGCCAGACGCCCCGGATCACGTCGTCCATCTTGATGCGCGCCACCCCGGCCACCACGTTGAGCACCGTGCCCACCGGCGGCGTGATCAACCCGATGGAGTTGTTGATGATGAACAGCACGCCAAAGTAGATCGGGTCAATGCCGGCCGCTTTGACCACGGGCATCAGCACCGGCGTCAGAATCAGAATGGTCGGCGTCATGTCCATGGCCGTGCCCACCACCATCACCAGCAGCATGATCATGAACATCAGCAGCATCGGGTTGCCGATGAAAGGCTGCAGCATGTCCACCACCTTGCCAGGCAGATCGGCCACGGTAATCAGCCAGGCCGACACCAGCGCCGCCGCCACCAGAAACATCACCACGCCCGTGGTACGCGCAGCGGTAACGAACACGGCGTAGAGCTGCGAAAGCTTCAGTTCGCGGTAAATCACCACGGCCACGAAGATCGAGTACACCGCAGCCACCACGGCGGCTTCGGTCGGCGTGAACACGCCAAAGCGCAGGCCCACCAGAATGATCAGCGGCAGCATCAGCGCCCAGCCCGCCTTGCGGAAGGCCAGCCACACCTCGCCTTTGGTGGCGCGTGGTGGCGGCGTAACGTGCTCCTTGCGCACCAGCCACCACCAGGTGATCCAGAGCGAAGCGCCAATCAAGATGCCGGGGAAAATGCCGGCCAGGAACAGCTTGCTGATCGAGAGGTTGGCGGCCACGCCAAAAATCACAAAGCCGATCGACGGCGGGATGATCGGGCCGATCACGCCGGCCGCCGCGATCAGGCCGCCCGAGCGCGCCTTGTCGTGGCCAGCCGCCACCATCATCGGGATCAGCAGGGCCGACAGCGCCGCTGCATCGGCCACGGCCGAGCCCGACAGCGCCGACAACACACAAGCCGCCACAATGGCCACATAACCCAGGCCACCGCGCACATGGCCAACGATGGCCAGCGCCAAATCCACAATGCGCTTGGACAGGCCGCCGGTGTTCATCACCTCGCCAGCCAGCATGAAGAAAGGCACGGCCAGCAGCGGAAAGCTGTCGGCGCCGTTGACAACGTTCTGCGCCAGAATCTGCGCGTCGAACATGTCCAGGTGCCACATCAGCGCCACGCCGCACAGCAGCAGCGAGAAGGCGATAGGAATGCCGATCGCCATGGCGCCCAGCAGAGAAATCAGAAAGACAGCGATGGTCATGGTATTGGTTCTCCCGTGCTCAACGCTTGGCCGCAGCGTCGGCGGCAGCCTGGCGGTCTTCTTCGGCAATGCGCGCCTGCAGCGCCTCAAACTCGGCGGTTTCCTCAGACTCGCGCACCATCACCAGCGCATCGCCTTGCAGCTTGCCGCTGAGCACACGCCACAAATCCCACAGCAAAAAGACTGCGGCCGACGCAGCAAACACCACGCCCGAGAAATAGAAGATGCCGACCGACATGCCCGTGGTCGGGCCGGTAACGTCGAGGTTGATCTGCGTCTGCTCCCAGCTGCCCACGGCCAGCAGGTAGCACACCCACAGCATCAGCAGCTGGCCCACCACCAGGCAGAGCTTTTTGCCCCAGTCCGGCAGCCGGCTCACCAGCATGTCTACGCCCAGGTGGCCATGCTCCTTCATCGCCACCACGGCGCCCAGAAAGGTGAGCCACACAAACAGCCAGCGCGACACCTCTTCCGACACCGTGATGCCGGAGTTAAAAACATAGCGCAGCACCACGTTGCCAAACACCAGCAACACCATGCCGGCCAAGGCCAGCGCCATCAGAAAATCCAGCAGCTTGCAGTAGCGGTTCATCCAATATTCCATGGCTGTCTCCTTTGTTAGGTTTTGTTCTGGTCGCAGACCGGGAATCACAGAGGCTGGCGCGCAGCCAGGCCGCGTTGGACCAGGTGGTTGATGAAAGCGCGCAGGCCAAAGCGCCAGGGCGGCGCGGTCTCGCTGTGCGTCACGCGGTTGACCAGCGCGCCCAGCCGGGCACTGCGGATGGTGACGCGGTCGCCCAGCTTGTGCGTGAAGCCCGAGCCGGGCTGGTCGCGGTCTTCAATAGGCGCGAACAGCGTGCCCAGAAACAGCATGAAGCCGTCCGGGTATTGGTGGGCGGCCAGCGTCTGGCCCACGATGTCGGCCGGGTCGCGGCTGATGCTGGTCATGGTGTTGATGCCGCGCAGCACAAAGCCGTCCTCGCCCTCCACCGTCAGGTGCACGGTCTCGCGGCGCACATCGTCCATGCCAAAACCGGCATCGAACAGACGGATGAACGGGCCGATGGCGCAAGAGGCGTTGTTGTCCTTGGCCTTGCCCAGCAGCAGCGCGCTGCGGCCTTCGATATCGCGCAGATTCACGTCGTTGCCGAGCGCCGCGCCAACAATCTCGCCACGGCTGTTGACGGCCAGCACCACCTCGGGCTCGGGGTTGTTCCAGGCGGAATCAGCGCGAATGCCAATCTCATCACCGCAGCCCACCGAGGCCAGCACCGGCGCCTTGGTAAAGACCTCGGCATCCGGGCCAATGCCCACTTCGAGGTATTGCGACCACAGCCCTTGCTGCTGCAGCAGTGCCTTGAGCTCCATCGCCTTGGGCGAGCCCGGCTGGATACTGGCCAGGTTCTCGCCAATCAGCGCCACCACCTGGCCGCGCAGCTCCAGCGCACGCGATGCATCGCCCCGCGCCTGTTCCTCGATCACCCGCTCGATCATGCTGGTGGCAAAAGTAACGCCTGCGGCCTTCACCACTTGCAGATCGCAAGGCGCCAGCAACCAGGGCAAAGCCTCGTTGCGCACACCCGGCAGGCTGTTGGAGAGCAGCTCTTCAACGCTGCCAACCCGCGCTCCAGATGCAGCGCGCGCGGCTGCGGCCGGATCGCTGCTTTCGAGCAGCGTGCTCATGGTGGCAAACGACTGGCTCAGGTCGAAAACGCCCTCGGGGCGTAGCGCGACTACGGCCGGGCCGGCCAGCTTGCCAGGCAGCCAGGCCCGGCCCACCAGGGTGCCGGCCAGACCGTCTTCGGGAAGAAGTTGCGCCCATGCGGCGGCTTCACGTGACGTGCTCATGTGTTGGTCCATTTCAAGGTTGGGCGCCCGCCGCAACGGCTGCGGACGGGCGGTGGTTCAGTGGTTGTGGCGAGGCGTGACCTCGGCGATGCGGCGGTACTTCAGCGCAAACTCCAGCGTGGCGCCTTCGGCCAGCTGGCCCGTCTTCTCGCGGTACAGCTCTTCCCACGGCGAATGGCTGGCAGGGATGGGCGGTGGCGGCAGCTCGCGCAGCCGGCGCTCCACTTCCTCGGGCGCCACCAGCGCGTCGCAGCGGCCGGCGTTGAGGTCGATGCGAATGGTGTCGCCGGTCTGCAGCCAGCGCAGGCCGCCGCCGGCCGCGCTTTCGGGCGAGGCATTGAGGATCGATGGACTGTCGGCCGTGCCGGACTGGCGGCCGTCGCCCAGCGTGGGCAGCGTGCTGATGCCGCGCTGGATCAGTGCGTCTGGCGGCTGCATGTTGACCACCTCTGCCGAACCGGGCCAGCCCAGCGGGCCAGCGCCGCGCATCACCAGAATGCAGTGCTCGTCGATATTCAGCGCCGGATCGTTGATGCGGTGGTGGTAATCGTCACCGCCTTCAAACACGATGGCGCGGCCTTCGAAAATACCTTCCTGGCCCGGGCGCGACAGGTAACGCTCACGGAAGCGCTCCGAGATCACCGAGGTCTTCATGATCCCGAAATCGAACAGATTGCCCGCCAGCACCATGAAGCCCGCCTTGTGCATGAGCGGCTCGGCAAACGGGAAGATCACCTCGCGGTCGTGCGTCTGGCGGCCCTGCAGGTTCTCGGCCATGGTCTTGCCGGTGACGGTGGCGCAATCCCCATACAGCTTGCCGGCCTGCTGCAGCTCCCACATCACGGCTGGCACGCCGCCGGCGCGGAAGAAGCGCTCGCCCAGGTACTTGCCTGCAGGCTGCATGTTGACGATCAGCGGCAGGTCGTAGCCGTGCTCGGTCCAGTCGCTGGCATGCAGCTCCACGCCTGCATGGCGGGCCATGGCCATGATGTGTACCTGCGCATTGCTGGAGCCGCCGGCGCAACTGACCACCGACAGCGCATTGAGAAAGCTCTCGCGCGTGAGAATGCGCGAAGGCTTCAGGTCTTCCTGCGCCATTTCGACAATGCGGCGGCCGGTGGCGTAAGCCATCTGCGCGCGCTCGCGGTACGGGGCTGGAATGGCGGCGCAGCCTGTCAGCGACAAGCCCAGCGCCTCGGCCACCGCGTTCATGGTGGAAGCGGTGCCCATGGTGTTGCAGTGGCCAGCCGAAGGGGCGCTGCTGCAGGCACGCTGCAGAAACTCTTCTTCGTCAATCTCGCCCGCCGCCAGGGCGCGGCGGCTGCGCCAGATCACGGTGCCGGAGCCCACCAGCTCGCCCTCATGCCAGCCGTCAAGCATGGGCCCGCCGGACAAGACGATGGCAGGAATGTCCACGGTGGAAGCGGCCATGATGCCGGCCGGCGTGGTTTTGTCGCAGCCGGTGGTGAGCACCACGGCGTCGATCGGGTAGCCGTACAGAATTTCGACCAGGCCCAGATAAGCCAGGTTGCGATCCAGCGCGGCCGTGGGGCGGCGGCAGTTCTCGAAAATCGGATGCACCGGAAACTCGATCGGGATGCCGCCCGCGTCGCGAATGCCTTCCTTGACGCGGCGCGCCAGATCCAGGTGGATGCGGTTGCAAGGCGACAGATCGCTGCCGCTTTGCGCGATGCCGATAATGGGCCGGCCCGAGCGCAGCTCTTGCGGGGTCAGCCCGTAGTTCATGAAACGTTCGAGGTACAGCGCAGTCATGTCCGAGCGCTCGGGATCGGCGAACCAGTCCTGAGAGCGGAAGCGGCGGCCTTGCTTGGTATCCATGGGGTGTTCTTCTGGCAAAAGGATCGGGAAAGCGCGGAAAAGCGCGGGGAAAATCGCAGGGAAAAACGGGGGCCAAGACCGCGGTGCCAGCCAGAGACCTGGCGCACCGCGGACAGGCATGCCGCTTTACTTCTTGCGGGCTTTTTCCAGCTCGGCCATCAGCTCGCGCGTGGTGGCTTCGCCAAACTCCTTGCTGAACTTGGTCACCACCGGCTGCAGCTTGTCGCGCAGCTTGGCTTGTTCGGCCGGTGCCAGCTCGGTCACCTGCAGGTCCAGCTTCTTGAGCTCGTCCAGCGCCTTGCCATTGAGCGCCCGGATCGACTTGCGCTCAAACGCCGTGGCCTCAGCAGCGGCCTCCTTCACAATCTTCTGCTCTTCGGGCGAGAAGGTGTCCCAGGTCTTTTTCGACAGCAGCAGCACCCAGGCGCTGTAGATGTGGCGCGACTGCACCATGTGCTTTTGCACCTCGTAGAACTTGCTGGTGAGCACCGTCACCGTGGGGTTTTCCTGGCCGTCCACCGCCTTTTGCTCCATGGCCGAATACAGCTCGGTAAACGGCAGCGGCGTGGCATTGGCGCCCAGCGTGGAGAAGGTCTCGACGAACAGCGGGTTCTGGATCACGCGCAGTTTCAGGCCAGCCAGATCTTCGGCCTTGTTGATGGGGCGGCGCGAATTGGTGACGTTGCGAAAACCGTTCTCGAAATAAGCCAAGCCGATCAGTCCCTTCTCCGGCAGCTTGTCGAGCAGCTTCTGGCCGAAGGGGCTGTCAAGCACGGCATCGGCCTCTTGCTCGTTGGCAAACAGCATCGGCAGGTTCAGCACGCCGAAGTCCTTGACGATGGAGACCAGCGTGGAGCTGTCGGGGATCGTCATCTCCAGCGTGCCGCCGCGCAGCGCCGAAGTCATCGTCACATCGTTGCCCAGCGTGCCGTTGGCAAACACCTTGGCGGTGATCTTGCCACCGCTCTTGGCAGCCACCACCTCAGCGAAATGCTTGAGCGCCAGCGCCTGCGGATGGTCCTCGGTGATACCGGTGCCGATCTTGATGGTGCGCTCCTTGATCTGCGCCATGGCCGGTGCGGCCAGCGCCGCCAGGAGGGTTGCGGCAAGCGCAATGGACTTCAGCTTCATGTTATTTGTCTCCGGTGAATGTGGTTGCAAGCGGGCCCAGGCATCGGTCTTGCGCACCTGCAAGACACAGGTGCGCCAGCCCACTCAGTTGCGGAGATTAAAGATCGCTGCAAACATGGTCCAATCGAACTTTCCGCCCAACCCATTCCATTCAGTTATCGCAACCCCACCATGCCGGGCAAACCCTTATCCATGGCCACCGTCTGCAGTCGGCTGCGTTTCAGGCATCTGCAGTTCCTCGACATCCTCGGGCGCACGCGCAACCTGCGGCAGACGGCCGAGCAAATGCACATCACGCAGCCGGCCGCCACCAAAATCCTGTTGGACCTGGAAGAGACCTTCGGCACCAAGCTCTTTGAGCGCCTGCCACGCGAGATGCGGCCCAACGAGCTGGGCCTGTTCACCCTGCGCTACGCAGCTACCGCGCTGGCGGCCAACAAGCAGTTTGTGGACGAGTTCAACCTGCTCAAACAAGGCGGCCACGGGCAACTGGCGATAGGCGCCATCTCGGGCTCGGCAGCCCATTTGCTGACCACGTCGATCAGCGAAATCCAGCGACGCCGGCCCTTGCTGATGCTCAAGGTGTTCGAGCAAAGCAGCGACCAGCTCGCCCTGTGGCTGGCCAAACGCAAAATCGACCTGATGATCGGCCGCTTTACCGACGACAGCCAAGGCAGCCAATTCCATTACGAGCGCCTGTCGGGCGAACAGCTCTTGGTGGTTGGCGGGCCGCAGCACCCCTTGCGCGGCCTCGGCAACATGGAGCTGGGCAACCTGGCCCACTGGCCCTGGCTGCTCTACCCGCCCTCGACCGCCGTGCGCAAAGTATCTGACGAGCTTTTCCGCAGCTTTGGTACGGCACCGACATCAAGCCTGGTGGAAACCACCTCGTTTCTCTTCGCGCTCGAATCGCTGCAAAAGACCGACATGCTCTCGCTGCAACCGGCAACGCTCGTCAACAAATACATCAGCAAAGGCCTGCTGAGCCATATCGCCGTCACCATCCCCGACCGCATGCCCGACTACGGCATCGTCACCCGCCTGGGCGAAGTGCCATCGCTGCCGGCACAAGCCTTTATCAGCGTGCTGCGAGAGGTAGCCGGCACTACCGTGACAGCACCGCAGCCTGGTGCGAGCGGGGATGGTGAGATTTGCTGATCCCCGCATCCCTCTTGGGTGTTCTTGCGAGGGATCTGGTTCAAGCCTTGGTTGCCCTGTTGCGCGATGGCATAGCGCCGAGAATTGGCAGGGCCAAGAGCGCATTGCTGTGCTGGCCTTGGCGCGCGTGGCGTATTTGCAAGCTGGTGATGACGGCCTGGCCATGGTGCAAGAGCAGGTGGCGCAAACCATTCTTTATTGCAAGCGTCAGATGGAAGCTAAGCTGTGCGGCCCATAAACAGACAACACCCCAAGCAGCACTGAAACATGACCAAAATCCGCCTCTCCCACCCCAGCGATAGCAAGCGCGTCATTGAGATTTGGCGCGCAGCGGTCGATGCCACGCACCATTTTCTCCAGACTGAAGACCGCTTGCAGCTGGATGAGCTGATCTGCTCCGTCTTGCCGCAGGCGCCGCTTTGGCTGGCCGTTGATGACAAGGACCAGGCGCTCGCCTTCATGTGGCTAGAAGAAGGCCATATGCAAGCCTTGTTTGTGCATCCAAACCAGCATGGACAAGGGCTGGGCGCTGCGCTGGTGCGTCACGGCCTGGGTTTGCATCCGCAAATGAGCACGGATGTGAACGAGCAAAATACGCAAGCGCTGGGCTTTTACGAAAAAATGGGATTCAGGCGCACTGGCCGCTCCGAGCTTGACGGGCAAGGCCGGCCCTATCCCTTGATCCATCTGGCGCACTGAGCACAAGCGGCAGCGCTGCCGCCATGATCCCGCTAAAGAGCGCTTGGGCACCACATCCGCAAGCATTTGCCGGCTTTACAGCCGCCCGAATCAGCCTGGTTCAGCCCGATGGGCGCCACCAGGCATGGCGGCATGCATAGTCAGCGTGTGCCGAGCGGGCACCCAGGCGAGCGGCGCTCTTTGAAGGCGGGCGAAAGCACATAGAATGGGGCCTGGCCATTTTTTGACACCATGAAGTACTTGTTGTGGCTGCTCAAGGCAGTCATTTTTTTCACCCTGTTCGCGTTTGCGCTCAACAACCAGCGCGATGTGGTGGTGCATTTCTTCTTTGGCACGCAGTGGCAGGCGCCGCTGGTGCTGGTGGTGCTGCTGGCTTTCAGCGCCGGGGTGATTGTGGGTATTGTCGGCATGGTGCCGCGCTGGTGGAAGCACCGCAAAGCGGCGCAGCGCGCTGCCAGCCAGCCGCCAGTTGCCGAAGCTGCAGCTCCCGCCACCGCGGCTCCCCCAGAGGCCAGCTTCAAGGCCGAAACTCTGCCTCCTCATGGAATTTAATATCTCCTGGATCCTGCTGGGCTTTCCCGTGGCCTTTGTGCTGGGCTGGCTTGCCTCGCGCTTTGACTTGCGCCAGATCCGCCGCGAAAACCGCAGCGCCCCCAAGGCCTATTTCAAGGGGCTGAACTTTCTGCTCAACGAGCAGCAGGACAAGGCGATTGATGCCTTTATCGAGGCCGTGCAGAACGATCCGGACACGGCCGAGCTGCACTTTGCGCTGGGCAACCTCTTCCGCCGCCGTGGCGAGTACAGCCGCGCCGTGCGGGTGCACGAGCATTTGCTCTCGCGCGCCGATATCGGCAAGGCCGAGCGCGAGCGCGCCCAGCATGCGCTGGCGCTGGATTTTCTGAAGGCCGGCCTGCTGGACCGCGCTGAAGATGCACTCTCGCGCCTGGACGGCAGCCCCTACGAGAACGAGGCCCGCTTGTCGCGCCTGGCCATTTACGAGCGCGCCCACGATTGGCCGCAGGCCGTGCAGATTGCGCGCCAGATGCAGTCCGAAGGACAAGGCGATTACAGCGTGCGCATTGCCCACTATTTGTGCGAGCAGGCGCTGAGCCAGCAAGCCCACGGCCAGCTGGAAGCGGCCCGCAGCCTGCTGCAGGAAGCCCAGTCCGAAGCGCCGCGTGCGCCGCGCCCGCGTATCGAGAGCGCCCATTTGCAGCACAAGAACGGCCAGGCCATCCAGGCGCTGACCACTTTGCTGGAGCTGGCCGCAGTGTCACCCTCTTCTGTGCCGCTGGTGGCACCACTGATGGTGGAACTGGCCAAAACCGATACCCGCGCTGCCGAGGTGCGCGCCCTTTTGCATGCCAACTACCACAGCTCGCCTTCGCTGGATGTGATGCAGTGCCTGGTGCAGATGGACGAAGCAGGCATGGTGCCCGCGCCCACACCGCCGCTGGCACGCGATTGGTATATAGAGCATTTGCGCCACGAGCCCTCCCTGGTGGCCGCTGGCCGCTGGCTGGCCAACGAGACGCTCACGCACGAAGAACACCACCCGGCCGTGCAACGTGCGCTGGACAACGCGGCCAAGCCGCTCACTCGCTACCGCTGCGCGGCCTGCGGTTTTGAGGCGCGCCAGCATTTTTGGCAGTGCCCGGGCTGCCAGTCCTGGGACAGCTACCCACCGCGCCGCGTCGAAGAGCAGTAAGCGCCTCCAGCCCAAAAAGCCGCCGCAAACACACGGCTGGCAATACCTATGAGGCATTCGCTGACAGCGGCGTAAGCCCTGCACTCTCTTGCGCCATTTGCAGATGCCCACATAGGATATCGGCTACAGGATAGCTTCGGCCAATATCCTGTATCTGCTCGGGTTTTCGTAGCATGAGTTGATGACCTGGCTTGTAGAATCTGCCGAAAATGGCTCTTTCCTATCTGATCCTCCTCCCCTTTTTGGGCAGCGCGATTGCCGCGCTGCTGCCTGCCAATGCGCGTAATGCCGAATCAACTTTGGCGGGGGCGATCAGTTTGTTTTGCGCCATCCAGGTGGCCCTGCTTTTCCCCGAGGTGCAGAACAACGGCGTGGTGCACCAGACCTTGCCCTGGCTGGGCCAGCTCGGGCTGAACCTGCATTTCCGCCTGGACGGTTTTGCCTGGATGTTCTCCATTCTGGTGCTGGGCATCGGCTCGCTGGTGGTGCTGTATGCGCGCTACTACATGTCGCAAGCCGATCCGGTGCCGCGTTTTTTCTCGTTCTTCCTGGCCTTCATGGGCTCGATGATGGGCGTGGTGCTCTCGGGCAACCTGGTGCAGCTGGTGTTTTTCTGGGAGCTGACCAGCCTGTTTTCTTTCTTGCTGATCGGTTACTGGCACCACCGCAAGGATGCACGCATGGGCGCCCGCATGGCCTTGACGGTAACGGGCACCGGCGGCCTGTGCCTGCTGGCTGGCGTGCTGCTGCTCGGCCATATCGTCGGCAGCTATGAGCTCGACAACGTGCTGGCCGCCGGCGACCAGATCCGCAGCCACGAGCTCTACCGCGTTACTCTGGTGCTGATCTTGCTGGGCGCACTCACCAAGAGCGCGCAGTTCCCCTTCCACTTCTGGCTGCCACGCGCCATGGCAGCGCCCACGCCAGTGTCTGCCTATCTGCACTCGGCCACCATGGTCAAGGCCGGCGTGTTTTTGCTGGCGCGCTTGTGGCCGGCGCTCAGCGGCACCGAGGAATGGTTCTGGCTGGTGGGCGGTGCAGGCGCTGCCACCTTGTTGCTGGGCGGCTATATCGCCATGTTCCAGAACGATCTGAAAGCGTTGCTGGCCTATTCCACGCTCTCGCACCTGGGCCTGATCACCTTGCTGCTGGGCCTGAACAGCCCGCTGGCGGCAGTGGCGGCGGTCTTCCACATCATGAACCACGCCACCTTCAAGGCCTCGCTGTTCATGGCGGCCGGCATTGTCGACCACGAATCGGGCACACGTGATATTCGCCGCCTCTCGGGCCTGCGCAAGATGA
This sequence comes from Comamonas trifloxystrobinivorans, assembly GCF_043359985.1. NCBI lineage: Bacteria > Pseudomonadati > Pseudomonadota > Betaproteobacteria > Burkholderiales > Comamonadaceae > Comamonas > Comamonas trifloxystrobinivorans. Next base: position 77,380 of record NZ_JBHZGV010000015.1, on the reverse strand, counting down.
TGCCGATCACTGCCACGCTCGCCATGGTGGCCAGTGCGGCCATGGCCGGTGTGCCGCTGCTCAACGGCTTTTTGTCGAAGGAAATGTTTTTTGCCGAAACGGTGTACATCAACACCACGCCGTTTTTGCAGATTGCTTTGCCGGTGGCCGCTACGCTGGCCGGTATTTTCAGCGTGGCTTATTCGCTGCGTTTCACGGTGGATGTGTTCTTTGGCCCGCCTGCAACCGATCTGCCGCACACGCCGCATGAGCCGCCGCACTGGATGCGCGTGCCTATCGAGCTGCTGGTGCTGATCTGCCTGCTGGTAGGCGTGCTGCCCGCCTGGGCGGTGGGCAATTACCTCAACGCCGCTGCCTTGCCGGTGGTGGGCGGCACTCTGCCCGAGTTCAGCCTGGCGCTGTGGCACGGCGTCAATACGCCGCTGGTGATGAGCTTTATTGCCATGTTCGCCGGCATTGCGCTGTACCTGATGCTGCGCCAGCTCAGAAGCCAGGGCCGCGCCGAAGATGCGCCGGTTGCCAGCTGGTTCAACGGCCAGCGTATTTTTGATGGCGTGATGGCGCGTATTACCAATGTGGCGCGCCACCTGCGCCGCTTGCTGGGTACGCGGCGCTGGCAATGGCAAGCGCTGTGGCTGGTGCTGGCGGCGCTGATCACCGGCGCGCTGCCGCTGCTGATCCATGGCATGGAGCTGGGCAACCGCGCTGTGCAGCCGCTCTCGCCCGCCTTTGCAATCGTGTGGATCATCGGCATCGCCTGCTCGCTGTCGGCGGCCTATCTGGTCAAATACCACCGCCTGGCGGCCCTGGTAACACTGGGCGGCGCCGGCCTGGCCACTTGCCTGACCTTTTTGTGGTTCTCCGCGCCCGATCTGGCGCTGACGCAATTGGTGGTCGAGGTGGTCACCACGGTGCTGCTGCTGCTGGGCCTGCGCTGGCTGCCCAAGCGAGACAAGTCGCTTCAGACCGCTGCCAACCAAGGCGCCTTGGTGGCCTTGCGCCGCTACCGCGATCTGGCGATTGCGCTGCTCTCGGGCGCCGGCATGGCCTGGTTGTCGTTCGCCATGATGAGCCGGCCTTTCTCCGAAAGCACCTCCACCTTCTTCCTGGAGCGCGCCCAGCCCGAAGGCGGCGGCACCAATGTGGTGAACGTGACCTTGGTCGACTTCCGCGGCTTTGACACCTTCGGCGAAATCGTGGTGCTGGGCATCGTGGCGCTGACGGTGTATGCGCTGCTGCGCCGCTTCCGCCCAGCCCCCGAAGCCATGGATGTGCCCGAGCAGCAACGCTTTTTGCCAGCCGATTTGCACACCGACCTGCTCAACCCGCGCACTGCCACCGACACCGCCATTGGCTACCTGATGGTGCCCGCCGTGCTGGTGCGCCTGCTGCTGCCGTTTGCCGCTGTGGTGGCCATGTACTTGTTCATGCGCGGCCACAACGAGCCCGGCGGCGGCTTTGTTGCCGGCCTGACAATGGCCATCGGCCTGCTGCTGCAATACATCATCTCGGGCACGCACTGGGTCGAATCGCACATGCCGATCTACCCGCGCCGCTGGATTGCCGCCGGCCTGCTGTTCGCCCTGGGTTCGGGCGTGGGCAGCTGGTATTTCGGCTACCCCTTCCTCACCAGCCACACGGCCCACTTCACGCTGCCTCTGGTAGGCGAGATCCACGTGGCCAGTGCGCTGTTCTTCGATATCGGCGTGTTTGCGCTCGTGGTGGGCTCCACCATGCTGCTGCTCACCGGTATTGCCCACCAATCGGTACGAGGCTTCCGCTACCACGAGCGCCAGCAAAGCGAGCGTGACTCCGCGGCCGCCCCGGCCCAGCAATCCTAAGGAGACACCGATGGAAATCATGCTTGCCATTGCCATTGGTGTGCTGACCGGTTCGGGCGTGTGGCTGCTGCTGCGCCCACGCACTTTTCAGATCATCATGGGGCTGCTGCTGCTGTCGTTTGCCGTCAACCTGTTCATCTTCAGCATGGGCCGCTACGGCCTGGCGATCGACCGCGAACCGATTTTGCAAAAAGGCGTGCCCACCGATCTGCTGCACTACGCCGACCCGATGGTGCAGGCCCTGGTGCTGACCGCCATCGTCATCGGCTTTGCCATGACAGCCTTGTTCCTGGTGGTGTTGCTCGCCTCGCGCGGCATGACCGGCACTGACCACGTGGACGGCTCCAACTCCAACGACGCACAGGAGAACGCTTGATGTCGTTGCTAGGCTGGACCGAACGCCTGATGCCGCACCTGATGCTGGCACCGCTGCTGCTGCCCATGCTGGCCGCAGCGCTGATGCTGACGCTGGGCGAAAAGCACCAACGCACCAAGCTGCTGATGAACATCAGCGCTTGCGCGCTCAATGTCATCATCGCCATTGCCCTGGTGCAGTGGAGCAACCAGGATGGCGTGGCCAACACCATCAGCGTCTACCTGGCGGGCAACTGGGCCGCACCCTTTGGCATTGCCTTGGTGCTGGACCGCTTGACCGCGCTGATGCTGCTCACCACCAGCGTCGTGGCCCTGTGCGCCGTGCTGTATTCCGGCGCCCGCTGGCACCGCGCCGGCGTGCATTTCCACCCGCTGTTCCAGTTCCAGATGATGGGCTTGGCTGGCGCGTTTTTGACGGGCGACCTGTTCAACCTGTTCGTCTGCTTCGAGATCATGCTGGCGGCCTCGTACGGCATGCTCTTGCACGGCTCGGGCAAGGCCCGCGTGCAGCACGGACTGCACTACATTGCCATCAACCTGGTGGCGTCAAGCCTGATTCTGATCGGCGTGTCCATGCTCTACGGCATTACCGGCACGCTCAACATGGCCGATCTGGCGCGCATCATCCCCAGCGTCTCCAGCGCCGACCGCGGCCTGCTGCACACCGCTGCCGGCATCTTGGCCGTGGCCTTTTTGATCAAATCTGCCGTGTGGCCGCTCAACTTCTGGCTGGTGCCGGCGTATGGCGCCGCCACTGCGCCGGTGAGCGCTGTCTTTGCACTAATGACCAAGGTGGGCATCTACACCGTCTTGCGCCTGTGGACGCTAATGTTCAGCAGCGAAGCGGGCGACTCGGCACACTTTGGCAGCGCCTGGCTCATCCTCGGCGGCCTGGCCACCATGGCGTTTGGCGGCATCGGCATGCTGGGCACCCAGCGCCTCAACCACACGGCGGGCTACGCGGCCATTTTGTCGGCTGGCACCTTGCTGGCGGCCACCGGCTTTGGCCAGAACCTGATGACGGCCGCGCTGCTGTACTACCTGCCCAGCTCTACGCTGGCCGTGGCCGCGCTGTTCCTGGTGGCCGACCTGATCGACCGCTGGCGCACCGAAGGCAGCGATGTGGTGCACTTTGACGACGAGGAAGCGCCCTTCCTCACGCCCGAGCTGCTGCCGCGCGAAGGCCTGAACCTGGACGAAGACGAAGAGGTGCTGATCGGCCGTATCATCCCCGCTGCCATGGCTTTTCTGGGCCTGTCCTTCATGGTCTGCACACTGATCATCTCGGGCCTGCCGCCGCTGTCGGGCTTTATCGGCAAGTTCGCCATGCTCAATGCCTTGCTCAACCCGCTGGGCCTGGGCTCGTCGGCGGGCACGCAAATCGGCTGGCTGGGCGGCCTGTTCATGGTCACCCTCATCGCCACCGGCCTGATGGCCTTGGTCGGCCTGGTGCGCATCGGCATTCGTGAGTTCTGGTCGAGCGTGAGCCGCAGCACGCCCGAGCTCAAGCTGGCCGAAGGCCTGCCAATCGCACTGCTGCTGGGCTGCGCGGTGCTGATGGTGGTGTACGCCGGCGGTGTAATGCGCTTTACCCAACGCGCCGCCAACACGCTGCTGGCTCCGGGCACCTATATCCGCGCCGTGCTGGAAACCGAGCCCGTGCCCTACCCCACGGCGGCGCCGCTGCCCGACAAACGCCTGGGCCCAGACTCCGGCACCTCGGTGCCCGTGGCGCCGGCCGGCTCTACCGGCCACTTGCGTGCGCCGGAGGCAGACACCAGCAAGCCAGCAGGAGAAGCCCAATGAAACGCCTGTTACCCGCTCCGCTGCTGTCCGTCTTTCTGTGCGTGGTGTGGCTGCTGCTCAACCGCAGCCTGAGCGCCGGCCAGGTCATCCTGGGCGTGCTGCTCGGCCTGCTCATCCCCATGCTCACGCAAGGGCTGCGGCCGCGCGCAGTCAGCATCAAGCACCCGCTGACCATCATCCGCCTGGGCCTGCGCGTGGCCTACGATTCGCTCAAATCGAACGTGGCCGTGATCCGCCTCTTGCTGGCCCCCCAAACCCGCAAAGGCCCGCCCGCCTTCGTGCACATACCGCTGCAACTGCGCGACCCCAACGGCCTGGCCGTGCTGGCAATGATCGTCTGCATCACGCCGGGCACTGCCTGGGCCGAAGTCTCGCGCGACCGCTCAATGCTGCTGCTGCACGTGATGGAGGCGCAAGACCCGCAGGCCATCATCGACCATGTCAAAGCCTGCTACGAGCGCCCGCTGATGGAGATTTTTGAATGACCCCGATGAACCCGATCCTGGCCTGGACCATGCCCGCCGCGCTGTTCATCCTGCTGCTGGCCATGCTGTTTGCCATGGTGCGCCTGCTCAAGGGCCCGCAGGCACAAGACCGCGTGCTGGCGCTCGACTGCATGTACCTCATCGGCATGCTCGCCATGCTGGTGCTGGGCATCCACTACGCCTCGGTCAACTACTTCGAGGCGGCGCTGCTGATTGCCCTGTTCGGCTTTGTCAGCTCCACCGCCATGGCCAAGTTCCTGCTGCGCGGCGAGGTGATCGAATGACCGAAATCGCCCTGCCCGTCTGGGCCCAGATCCTGGTGTCTGTGCTGGTGCTGGCCGGCGCGCTGATTGCGCTGATCGGCGCCATGGGCCTGCTGCGCCTGCCCACCTACTACGAGCGCGTGCACACGCCCGCCATCATTGCCACCGCCGGCTGCTGGACCATTGTCTGGGGCTCGGTCGTCTTCGTGAGCCTGCTCAGCGATTCGCTGGCCCTGCATGCAGTGCTGATTGCCATCTTCATCTCGGTCACGGTGCCCATCACCACCATCTTTTTGATGCGCGCCGCGCTCTTCCGCGACCGCCGCATGAACAAGAACGTGCCCGCCAGCGTGAGCCGCATCGTGGTGGCCACACCTGACAGCAACGACGCCTGAGAGCGTGTTTACGATCTCCTCGCGCCGCGACAGCGGTTTTGCGAAGTAGCGGCTTGTTGGTGAGGTTTGCCTTTGCAGCGGCCAATATGCCATCTTGCTGCCGTGCTCGTGCATCGCAAAACCACTGTCCACAAGGGTTGCACTGAAATCGGCCGATTTCGCAGCGCTGGGCCTTGAATGCACATGGGTGCATTCTGCAACCCATCACAGCGAACTCGGACGCGATTGCAGCACAACGCGACTGCGTTGAGATCGTAAACACGCTCTGAGCACCGCATCGCCGATGCCCACCGCGACAGCCGCAGCAGCGCGGGTAGGCTAAGCTGCGGGGTCTGCAACCTCCCGCTGCCCATGCCATGACGACCCTGCTCCACAGCACCATCGACCGCACACTGACCCACTGGGTACAGGCCCGCCTGGCCGATCCGCAACCCGATGTGCTGTGGCAACTGTGGTGCTTTGAAGGGCTGCAAGCGCGCCGCGCCGCCGAGCAAAAGCTCGCCGCCCACGGCCTGCGCGCCCGCATTCGCAGCTGCTACAAACCGCTGGTGAATGCGGTGCTCGAAGAGGTGGAGCTGCACAAGCTGCAAGCGGTGGAGCTGCGCTACCCGGTGCATCCGCACGCGGCCGCCAACCGTTTTTTGCTGGAAGCCTACCCACTCGCCGCCATGCTGAACAGCGTGGCCCTGCACATGCAGCCCAGCACGCAAACCCAGCACTACGAACTGCACCTGCAATACCGGGGCGAGCGCCAGCAAGCGCTGCGCGTGTTTGCGCCCAACCGCATGTTTGCAGCCCAGCAAGGAGTGCCCGGCATCACGCCCTGTGGCTGGCAACGTGCGCTGGATGCGCAAGGCGGCCAGCTGTGCAACGAGGCGCTGATCACCGATTACGAAATGGCCTACGCACAGGCCATGCAAGCCATCCAGGCCCACGCCTGGCCGCAGAGCGAACCGTTTTTTGGCCGCCTGCAAATCAGCATGGCACTGCCCGGCTTTGAGCAAGCCATTGGCACAACGGGCGAGGTGATGAGCACGCCCGAGGCCATGCACGAAGAGCTGTACTTCTCGCTGCTCGAGCATTTCCAGCAAATCTCGGGCCGCCAAGCCGGCGACCGGCGCTTGCAGCCCGGCCAGATCGTGCCAGATATCCGCTTGGCCGAGCAAACCGAACCGCTGGCACTGCAGCAAATCACGGTGGATGTGAGCGTGCAGCCTTTGCCGCAACCTGCCGACCCAGTGCCAGCGCAGCTGGTGCAGCATGCCTCCATCGCATCGGCAGCAACCGCAGCCAGCCAACTGCAACAAGCGCCCAGCCTGGCCGAGATTGGGGCGTTGGTACAGCCACTGTTTGCCGCCAACGGCGTGGCCTGGCAAGGGCGCAGCGTGCAAGGCCGCAGCATTGCCGCCACCTACCAGCGCGGCAGCGACCACCCGGTGCTGCTGAGCGGCGGCCAGCATGCCAACGAGGTATCGGGCGTGACCGGCGGTGTGCGCGCCGCACTGGCTTTGGCGCAGCAGCCGGACAGCCACTTTGCCTACATCCCCGTCAAAAACCCCGACGGCTACGCCTTGCAACAATGGCTGAGCAGCTATGCACCGGAACAAATGCACCATGCGGCACGCTACACCGCGCTGGGCGACGACCTGGAGTACCGCGACCAAGCGCCCTGGTTTGAAAGCGCTGTGCCCTACGACGCCATTGGCGGCAGCGGTGCGCAACTGCACATCAACCTGCACGGCTACCCGGCGCACGAATGGACGCGCCCGCTCAGCGGCTATGTGCCGCATGGCTTTGATCTGTGGACCATTCCCAAGGGCTTTTTCCTGATTTTGCGCTACCACGAAGGCTGGCAAGACGCTGCCGAAGCCCTGGCCGACCGCATTGCACTGGCCCTGCTGCAAGTGCCCGGCCTGCCCGAATACAACGCCCGCCAACTGGCGCTCTACCAACGCCACTCGGGCCAGCAGCCGTTTGCGCTGCGCCATGGTACGCCCTGCACCATCAACCCCAACCAGGCATCGCGCGCGCCAGTCACGCTGATCACCGAGTTTCCCGACGAAACCGTCACCGGCGAAGCGCTGCAATTTGCCCATGGCGTGCAGCTGGCCACCGTGCTGGCCGCTTATGCCGCCTGGCAAGAGATCATGCAAAACCGCCAATAGCGGTGCGCGCCCAGCGCCGCTCACAGCAAAACCACAGCCCTTGCAGCCAACCGCTTTCTGCTAAGCTGCAACGCCTATGTGGAACCTCATCGGCATCTCGGTCGGCGCCTGCGCCGGCGCCATTGCGCGCTGGCAACTGGGCCGCTGGCTCAACCAACCGCATTCCTTCCTGCCTTGGGGCACGCTCGCCGCCAACCTGGTGGGCGGCTACGTCATCGGCTTGCTGGTGGCGCTGTTTCAGCACTCGCCGGGGATCGATCCGGTCTGGCGCCTGGTCTGGATCACCGGCTTTCTGGGCGCGCTCACCACCTTCTCCAGCTTCTCGGCAGAAACCGTTGCCATGCTGCAAGCCGGCCGCTTTGGCCTGGCGCTCTTGCAATGCAGCCTGCACCTGCTGGGCTCGCTCGCACTGACAGCCTTGGGCCTGGCCACCGGCAACGCGCTGTGGGCCGCTCGCTGATCTACTTTTTTTGACGTTTTTCTCCGTTGGCACGCTGGCAAATGCTATATATTCCGTAGCTATCAGCGCTTGCCATGGTGCGCTGGTAGCCGTGTTTACCTGTCGTGCCCGGCGCTTCCGGGCTGCACCACGATCGCGGGAGACTACTTTGGACGCCAATACCCAACTCGATGAACATGTGATGGCCCAGGACTGGAATTTGTTTGCCAGCGAGCGCAAGCAGGACAACCCGCTCAAACCCGACTCTTACCGCCTGGCCTTCGCCGACCCCGAATTTCTGAGCCGCCGCGAAACCCGCTCGATCCGCTTCCAGCTCGAAATGCTCAAGCCCGATCTGGAGTTGACGGCCCAGGGCATCAACAATACCGTGGTGGTATTTGGCAGCGCCCGCTTCATCTCGCCCGAAGAAGCCGAGCAAAAGCTGGACATCGCCAAGGCCCAAGGCGACGAAAAAACCCTGGCACTGGCCGAGCGCGCCGTGCGCAACAGCCGCTACTACGACGCAGCGCGCCGCTTTGCCCGCCTGGTGGCCAAGTTCAGCGAAACCCAAAAGCTCGAAGACCGGCTCTACATCTGCACCGGCGGCGGCCCCGGCATCATGGAAGCAGCCAACCGCGGCGCCTACGAAGAGCATGCGCCCAACGTCGGCATGAACATCACCTTGCCGCACGAGCAATCGGGCAACCGCTACATCACGCCCGAGCTGTGCTTCAAGTTCCACTACTTTGCGCTGCGCAAAATGCACCTGATGATGCGCGCCCGCGCCTTGGTCGTCTTCCCCGGCGGCTTCGGCACCATGGACGAGCTGTTTGAGGTGCTGACCCTGGTGCAAACCCACAAGGCCAAGCCCGTGCCCATCGTGCTCTTCGGCGTGGACTTCTGGACGCGCATGCTCAACTTCGACGTGATGGTGGAATACGGCACCATCTCGCCCGACGACGTAAAGCTCTTCCGCATTACCGACGATGTGCACGAAGCCTGCCGGGTGATTCAGGCGTTTTATCAGGGCTGATTAACCCCCGCTTGCAACGAATACAGCTGGCTTTTGCCGGCTGTTTTTGTTTGGAGCGCGTTGGTTGGGCGGGCTACGCATGTGCCGCGGCGAGCGCAGATAAAGCCCAACGCCAGAGTCGCGCTCCTGCGACTCCGTTATGGACCTTTTTTCTGCTTAGGCTCAACGTCGGTCACGTCACTGTCCGGCGGGACCGCCCCCGGTTCAGCCGTCAACGGCTTGAACGTCGGCATCGGCGTATGCCCCAGCAACCAGGCCATGCGGGAGCCTGCGCCAATCATTGCGCCCATCACCCAGAACACGCCACCCACGCCAATAGCGGCGCCGGCCGCGCCGAACATGAGCGGCATGCACACGCTGGAGCCGTTGATCAGCATCAGGCGCAGACCGACGGCTTCGCCGTGGCGCTCTTCCGGCGTGATCTGGTGCAGCATGCTCATGGCCATGGGCTGCACGCTGCCCAGCGCAATGCCCAACAGCGCGGAGCAAATCGCCATGGTGGTGGCGTTAGGCATCAGCGGGTAAACGGCAAACACGGCAGCCGTCAGCACCATGGCGGCCATCACCACCGTCATCTCACGCAGATGGCGCGAGATGCTGGGCAACAGCAGGCGGATAAAGAACGCCGCCAGCGCAAACACACCCAGCACGGTGCCGATCTGCGATGCGGCCAGGCCTTTCTCGTGGCCCAGCAAAGGCACCACAAAAGTGTGCACGTCCCAGCACGAAGCCACCAGCCAGTTCACCAGCAGCAGGCGGCGGAAGCTCTGCTCGCGCAGCAAATCCCAGGCGTGGTGCGGCTGGCCGTCGTGCACCACGGCCGCGGTCGGCTGCTCTTGGGCACCGCGCACGCACCACCAGGCCAGCAGCGCAAACGCTGACAGCACAGCAAAAGCAATTCGGTAAGAGAGATCGTCGCCCGCCTGTTTGGTGGAGTGGTCGATGATCAGGCCGGTCACCATCGGGCCGAGGAAGTTGGCAATCGCCGGGCCGAGCGAGAGCCAGCTGAAGATCTGGCGCAGCTCGCTCGCCTCGTGCGCTACGCGGCCGGCGTGCCGTTGCAGCGCAATGATCGAGATGCCGCAACCCGCGCCCGTGAGCAGCGCCGAGACGCACAACACGCCAAAACGCGGGTAAATGACGCCGATGATGGTGCCGGTGAACGCCAGGCCAATGGCGATCAGCATGGGCCGCATGAAGCCGTGCTTGTCGGTATAGCGGCCGGCGGGCAGCGCCAGAAATACCTGGGTCAGCGCAAACAAGGCCAGCAAAAAACCGACTGCGCCGGGCGTGTAACCATCGCGCAAAGCCAGCAAGGGCGCGGCCAGGCGCGTACCTGTCATGCAGGAATGGACAAAAAACTGGCCGACGATCAGCCGAATCAACTCGCGGTTCACGCACTCCCCTCAGGCGCTGGCTTGCCCGGCATTGTCGTTGCAGGCAGGCCCAGAGGGCTGTCGCCTTCGTCCTCGGCGGCGTCGCCATTTGGCAACTCATGCACGCCCGAGAGCTTGCGCTTGATGGCGCGGGTGCGCACATCGACCTGCTCGAACTTCTTGGCCGCCTGGTCGATGGAGCGGCGCGTGGCCTCCACCGCCTCGCCAAATTTGTTGAACTCGGTCTTGACCTGGCCCAGCACGGCCCAGACCTCGGAGCTGCGCTTTTCGATGGCCAGGGTTTTGAAACCCATCTGCAAGCTGCTGAGCATGGCGGCCAGGTTGGCGGGGCCGGAGATCATGATGCGGCAATCGTTTTGCACCGCTTCCACCAGGCCGGGGCGGCGCATCACCTCGGCAAACAGGCCTTCGGTGGGCAAGTAGAGCAGCGCAAAATCGGTGGTGTATGGCGGCGCCACATATTTGCTGTAAATCTTCTTGGCCTCGTGCCGGATCGATGCCTCAAAACCATTGCTGGCCGATTGGATGGCCGCCTTGTCCATGCTCTCCTGCGCATCGAGCAGGCGCTGGTAGTGCTCGACCGGGTACTTGGAATCGATAGGCAACCACACTGGCGCATCTTCGCGCTTGCCAGGCAGGCGAATGGCGAACTCCACCAGCTCGTCGCTGCCGGGCACGGTCTTCACGTTCTTGGCGTATTGCTCGGCGGTGAGCACGTTGTCGATGATCATGCCCAGCTGCAGCTCGCCCCAGGTGCCGCGGGTTTTCACGTTCGTCATCACCCGCTTCAAATCGCCCACGCTGCCGGCCAGCGACTGCATCTCGCCCAGGCCTTTGTGCACCTGCTCCAGCCGGTCACTCACCAGCTTGAAGGATTCGCCCAGGCGCTGCTCCAGCGTGGCATGCAGCTTCTCGTCCACTGTCTTGCGCATCTCGTCGAGCTTGTTGGCGTTGTCGCTCTGAATGCTGGCCAGCCGCTCGTTGAGCGTGCCGCGCAGCTGCTCGGCCTGCTGCAGATGGGCCATGGCCACCTGCGCCAGCTGCCGTCCCACGCCCTCTTGCAGGCTGCTCAAATGCGCCTGCACATCGCCCTTGAGCGCCGCCAGGCTTTGGTGGTTGGCACTGCTGAGCGCATCTACGCGCTGGGTGAGCGAGGTGTCCAGCACCGACAGCCGCTGGTTCACCGCCGCATCCAGGTGCGCCAGGCGCTGCGCCAGTTGCGCCTCAAAACCCGCCAGCGCCTGCTGCAGCTCTTGGCGGCCCAGGCGCGCCTCGGCCAGGCTTTGCGCCAGCCGCGCCTCCAGCGCTTCGCGGAACTCGCCCAGCACCTCCTGGTTGCTCTGGTTCAGCTCGCGCAGCTGCAGGTTCACCTGCTGCGACAAATGGCTCAGCGCCCCTTCGTTGCGCGCCAAAGCCTGCACCGTGGTTTGCTGATCGCGCGTCTGCTGCGCCAGTTGCTGCCCCCAAGGCTCACCCAGATCCACCTTGGGCCGGCGCAGCAACAAGATCAGCAAAATCAGCAAAGCCACCAGCAGCAAAGCCGCCAGCAATATCAGGTTCAGGTCCAGTGTCACAACAGACGTCCTGCGCAGTAAAACTTCAAAAATAATAGCTGCTTGCGCCCATCTGTGGGTGCAAGCAGCTAAAACTTGAGCAAGCGTCTGTTGTGCCTGCGGACAAGTACTTTAAGCAGTGCGGCGGCTGTGTGCCGAATCCAACTGGTTCACTGGCGTGACGGGTGCCTTGCCGCCCAGGTAGGCGATCAGGTTGTCTGCCGCCAGTTGCGCCATGGCCAGGCGCGTGGGCATGGTGGCGCTGGCAATGTGCGGGGTGAGCACCACGTTGGGCACTTTCAGCAGATCGGGGTGCACGGCGGGTTCGCCCTCGAACACGTCCAGGCCCGCTGCGGCGATTTGCTTGTTGGCCAGCGCTTTGGCCAGCGCAGCGTCGTCGACAATGCCGCCGCGGGCGATGTTGATCAGCGTGGCAGTGGGCTTCATTTGCGCCAGCTCGGCTGCGCCGATGGTGTGGTGCGCTTGCGGTGTGTAAGGCAGCACCAGCACCACGTGGTCAGCGGTTTTCAGCAGTTCTTCCTTGCTGACATAGCGCGCTTTGCATTCGGCTTCCAGCTCGGGTGAGAGGCGCGAGCGGTTGTGGTAGACCACGTTCATGCCAAAGCCGAATGCGCCGCGCTTGGCGATGGCCTGGCCGATGCGGCCCATGCCGATGATGCCCATGGTGGAGCCATGCACTTCGGTGCCGGCAAACAGGTCGTAGCGCCAATCCTTCCACTGGCCGGCACGCAGATAGTGTTCGCTTTCGCTAATGCGGCGCGCGGTGGCCATCAGCAGCGCAAAGCCGAAGTCAGCCGTGGTCTCGGTCAGCACGTCGGGGGCGTTGGTGCCTTGCACGCCGGCAGCTGTCATTGCGGCCACGTCGAAGTTGTTGTAACCCACGGCCATGTTGGCGCAGATTTTGAGCTGCGGGCAAGCGGCCAGCAAGGCGGCGTCGATGCGCTGCGAGCCAGTGGTGAGCACGCCATCCACGCCTTGCAGTTGGGCGATCAGCTCGGCTGGCGACCAGGCTGCATCGCTGGGGTTGTCGGTTACCTCAAAGTGCTCTCGCAGCGTAGCCACCACTTCGGGCGAGATGGCGCGGGCAATCAGGATGCGCGGCTTGGAATTCATGGCTCTCTTCTCTTTCTCGTTATAGCGATGGCAAGTCCATCGGCAATGGTGCAAGTTTCCACTAAGCTGCTCAGCGGGCACTGGGCAAAGTGCACAGCACCTCACTACTCCTCAGTACTTAGCGAAACCAGATAAACGTCATCACCACAAACAGCGGGATCAGGATGCAGCCCGACCAGGCCATGTAGCCAAAGAAGCTGGGCATGCGCACGCCACGACTTTCGGCGATGGCCTTGACCATCATGTTCGGTGCATTGCCGATGTAGGTGTTGGCGCCCATGAAGACCGCGCCTGCCGAGATGGCCGCCAGCGTGGAGCCCATGGTCGTCATCAGCACAGCCGGGTCACCGCCTGCCGTGTTGAAGAACACCAGATAGGTCGGCGCATTGTCAAGGAAGCTACTCAAAAAGCCTGTCGCCCAAAAGTACATGGCCGGATCGGGCGTGCCGTCGGGCCGGGTGACGGCGCGCACGATGGCACCGAACGGGCCATTGGTGCCCGCTTGCAGCATGGCGATGACGGGGATGATGGTGAGGAAAATGCCGGCAAAAAGCTTGGCCACCTCCTTCATCGGGCCCCACTCGAACTGGTTGGCCTCGTGCGCCGCCTTGGGCGTGAGCACCAACGAGGCCAGCGCCACGCCAATCAAACCGATGTCACGCACCAGGCCAGGCAGGCCGACGGGTGTGCCAGCAATGTCAAACGCAAGGTCGGATTTCCAGAAGCCGCTCATCAGCACCAGCGCCACCACCACGGCCAGCAACAGAAAGTTGACCTTGCCGACAAAGCCCAGACCTGCCGTGTCGGGCGTGGGATCAGGGCGGGTGATGGTGCCTTCAGCCTTGAAGCTGATGGTGTCGAGCACAAAAAAGATGGCCAGCAATGCGCCTGTCAGGAACAGCGTTTCCGGGAAGATGTGGCGCACCGTCCAGAAGAAATCCACGCCTTTCAAAAAGCCCAGAAACAGCGGTGGATCGCCCAACGGTGTGAGCGAGCCGCCCGCATTGGAGACGATGAAGATGAAGAACACCACCACATGGGCGCTGCGCTTGCGCACGTCGTTGGCACGGATCAGCGGACGGATCAACAACATCGAGGCGCCTGTTGTGCCCATGAAGCTGGCGAGCACGGCACCAATCGCCAAGATCGCGGTGTTAAGCGCAGGCGTGCCGTGCAGGTTGCCGCGAATATAGATGCCGCCGGACACCGTGAACAGCGCCGTCAGCAAGATGACGAAGGGAATGTATTCCGCCACCATGGCATGCACCAGGCTGGTGGCGGCCAGACCAGGCCCGAACACCAGCGCAAACGGCAGCAGAAAAGCCAGTGCCCAGCCCGCAGCCACCTTGCCAAAGTGGTGGTGCCAGAAATTGGGCAGGAACAGCGGCATCAACGCAATCGACAGCAGGATGCCAGCAAAAGGAATGCCCCAGGCCATGGACAGCTCGGCCCCGTTCAAGCTGGCGGCCGACGCCAGCCCGGGCAAAGCCGCCAGGCCCAGCACGGCCGCGCTGCGCCCTTTGCCACTCAGCGTTTTGCCTTGTGCCATGTTTCTCACTCCTTGGATCTGTGCAACCGCTGTCAGCTGCAGCAGGGCAGCACGGTCTTTTTATAAAAACAATAGCTGCCAGCGCATGCTGCGCGCAGCCTTTCAGCACATTTTAGCGAAAGCGCTCTGGGCGCAAGCGCCCCGAGGCGACCGAATACGTCCCGACAAACCCGCAGAGATTGAGCGACCGAACCTGCTCAACCCGCACGCGCCGGAGCCGGTGCCACGCCTTGCTGCGCGGCGTGCTCGTGGGGCGGCAGGTTGAATACCTGGCGCAGGTAGGCCAGGTATTTCTCGTCGTCACACATGCCTTTGCCGGGCGTATCTGAAATCTTGGCCACTGGTTGGCCATTGCAGCGCGTCATCTTGATAACGATTTGCAGCGGCTCGTAACCGAGATCATTGGTGAGATTGGTGCCCACGCCAAAAGCCAGCTGAGCGCGGCCATGAAAGCGCCGGAACAGCTCGATGGTGCGCGGTATGGTGAGCGCGTCGCTGAAGATCAAGATCTTGCTGAGCGGATCGACCTTGTATTTCTGGTAGTGCGCGATCAGGCGCTCGCCCCAGGTGATGGGGTCACCGCTGTCGTGGCGCGCGCCATCGAAGAGCTTGCAGAAATACAGATCGAAATCGCGCAGGAAAGCGTCCATGCCATACACGTCGGACAAGGCAATGCCCAGGTCGCCCCGGTATTCCTTGGCCCACATCTCGAAGCCGAAGATCTGGCTTTCGCGCAAGCGCGGGCCTAGCGATTGGCAGGCCTGCAGGTACTCGTGCGCCATGGTGCCCAGCGGCGTGAGCCCCAATTGTTTGGCCAGCCACAGGTTGCTGGTGCCAGCCAACTGGCCGGCGCGCTCGCCGGGCTTGGCCGCCTGCGTGGCAATGCCCAGGCCGCCCACCAGACTGCGCAGCACCTCTTCCTGCCATTGGCGGCTGAAGCGGCGGCGCGAGCCGTAATCGGCAATCTTCAGCTCCTCCAGGCCCGGTGCATGCATCGCCTCGATCTTGGCGGCCAGGCGCTGGCGGCCCTCTTCCCAATCGGGCTCGGGCTGGGTGTTGCGAAAGTAGACCTCGTTGACAATGGCCAGCACCGGAATCTCGAACAGCACCGTGTGCAGCCAAGGGCCACGGATGGTGATGTCGATCTCGCCACTGGGCAAGGCGCTCACCTGGATGTACTTCTGGTTGAGGCGGAAGATGCGCAGAAAATCGATGAAATCGCTTTTGATAAAGCGCAGCGACTGCAGGTAGGCCAGTTCGTCGTCCGTGAACTGCAACTGGCACAGGGCCTGGATTTCGCGCTGAATCTCTTCCACATACGGCGCCAGTTGCACGCCTGGGTTGCGACAGCGAAAGCGGTACTCCACCTTGGCACCGGGAAACTGGTGCAGCACCACCTGCATCATCGTGAACTTGTACAGGTCGGTGTCCAGCAGACTTTGGATAATCATTGGTTGGCTGCGCGGGCGCACACCACCGGCTTGGCGGTTGGTGGCCTCAATGCCCTGCGCTCTGAATAGATTGGTCGCAACAGCGCTGAGTGTAGGCGATTGCCCGGCCCTGTGCGGGCAGCGGGGAGACTGGGCGGCGCAGTACTACCGCCAAGGCCCGCAACGCTCAGGAAACCAGCAGCGCTTGCAACGCCGTTTGCAACGCAGCAGGCAGCTCTACCGGACGGCGGCTGTCGCGGTCTACATAAACATGGATAAAGTGGCCGCAGGCCGCCGACAGCGGCTCACCGGCAACGAAGATGCCCACTTCATAGCGCACGCTGCTTTTGCCCATGTGCGCCACACGGATGCCCACATCCACATCTTGCGGGAAAGCCACGGGCGCAAAGTAATTGCACTGCGTCTCGATCACCAGGCCAATCGTCTGGCTGGCGTGGATGTCGAGCGCCCCCTGCTCTATGAGATAGCGGTTCACCGCCGCATCGAACCAGCTGTAGTAAACGACGTTGTTCACATGGCCGTAAATATCGTTGTCCGCCCAGCGCGTGGTGATGCGCTGAAAGTGGCGGTAGCCACTGCGGGGCTGCGCTTGCGGACGCTGGGGGCTGGCCGTTGCCGTCATGTCAGAGCTTTCTCAAGGGCTTGAAAAGCGCGATTGTAGGTGGCAGTCCGGCTGACAGAACCAGGGTCTGCCACCTAGCGGACAGCGGCCCGACACACGGCTGACACGGTGCAGTGCTACAACCGCAATAGCGTTGGCGGGTGCCCGCAAAACAGCTGCAATATGGTTGCTTTTTCAACCATCTAAGCGTCGCTTAGTGGATTGAAATCAAATAAAAAACACTTTGTTGCTGCAGTGCACAAAAAATACTTGCAAAACGCTTGGCGATCCCTACAATACGAATCATTGTGCAGTGCAGCAAATTGAGATCGCAATGCACAAGGATCGCAGATGCAGACCGGTATCTGGATCTTGACCCTTGATTGTTTGACCTACTCTAACGGAGCATGAAAATGGCATTGACCCCTGATCAAATCCTGGCAGCACACCGCGCAAATCTGGAAACCCTGGTTGGCCTGACCAACAAGGCCTTCGAAGGCGTGGAAAAGCTGGTGGAACTGAATGTTGCCGCCACCCGCGCAGCCCTGAACGACGCCGCCACCAACGCCAAGTCGGTGCTGGACGCCAAGAACGCCCAAGACCTGATGAGCGTGCAAGCCGGCCTGCTGCAGCCTCTGGCTGAAAAGAGCGCCGCTTACAGCCGCCACCTGTACGAAATCGCTGCTGCTACCAGCCTGGAATTCAGCAAGGCCTTCGAAAACCAAACCACCGAAGCCCAAGCCAAGTTCAACGAATTCGTTGACACCGCTGCCAAGAACGCTCCCGCTGGTTCGGAAAGCGCCGTGGCCGTGATGAAGACCGCTGTTGCTGCCGCCAACAACGCTTACGACAGCGTGCAAAAGGCCGTCAAGCAAGCTGGCGAAGTGGCTGAAACCAACTTCAACACCATCACCAACAACGTGGTGAAGGCTGCCGGCAACGTGGGCGCCGCCGCCAAGAAGCGTTAATTCGCCACCGGGCGAGCCCCGCGCCGTGCTGCCGAGCTTGTTGCCAAACCCCTACAGTTTGGTAAAAAAAGCACAGCAGCACTGGACAAGCACCAGGGTAAACCCTAGAATAGCTTTATTGCGTTGACGAACTCAACGCAGCCAGTTGTCTCCTTGGATCTTTTCGAAACCCAGTTTCTTAGATCCCTTCAAAGCCCGGTTTCTGACCGGGCTTTTTTTTGCCCGTTTTACAGCCAGCCTTGTGCCCTGGGCTATGCCAGCGGCAGCCGCTGATGGCATGCGCACACGCCACGAACGGCCACGAACCGGCAAAAAAGCACGCATTTGCACCGCCTTCTATTGATATTAGTAATACAAAGCATAGGGCTGCCCTGAAATCAATTAGGAATGGTTCTTGTTTGGATTACCATTGCACATCTTTCGTTCTCCGCTCTTTATTCACCACATGCTGCAATCCATCAAAGTTCTGGCGCTGGCTTGCGCCACGCTGGCCGGCTCCATGGCCGCTCAGGCCGAAGAAGTTGTCAACCTGTACTCGGCGCGCCACTACTCGACCGACGAAGCGCTCTACAGCAACTTCACCAAGGCCACTGGCATCAAGATCAACCGCGTCGACTCGGACGACGCCGGCATCATCGCCCGCCTCAAGGCCGAAGGCACGGCGTCGCCCGCTGATGTGATCTTGATGGTGGATGCAGCACGCCTGTACCGCGGCGAGAAGGACGGCCTGTTCCTGCCCATCCGCTCGGCCAAGCTTGAAGAAGTGATTCCCAGCAACCTGCGCGCCCAGCCCGAGGCTGATGGCGGCATTGCCTGGTTTGGCCTGTCCACGCGCGCCCGCATCATTGCCTACAACAAGGTGAAGGTGAAAAAGGAAGACGTAGACACCTACGAAGAGCTGGCCGATCCCAAGAACAAGGGCAAAATTTGCATCCGCTCGGGCTCGCACCCTTACAACCTGAGCATGTTCGGCGCCATCACCGAGCACATGGGTGAAGAAAAAGCCCAGCAATGGCTGCAAGGCGTGAAAGACAATCTGGCGCGCCCACCCAAGGGCGGCGACACCGACCAGATCAAGGCCGTGGCCGCTGGCGAATGCGATATCGCGGTGACCAACAGCTACTACTTTGCCCGCATGTTGCGCTCGAACAACCCCGAAGATGTGGCCGTGGCCAACAAGGTGGGTGTGGTGTTCCCCAACCAGAACAGCTGGGGCACGCACCTGAACATTGCCGGCGGCGCCATCGCCAAGAACACCAAGAACAAGGACAACGCCGTCAAGTTCCTGGAATACCTGGCCAGCCCCGAAGCGCAAAACTACTTTGCCAACGGCAACAACGAGTGGCCTGCCGCCAAGAACGTGCAGGTGGACAACCCGGCCCTCAAGGCCATGACGCAAGGCAAGGCGTTCAAGAGCGAGACCATTCCTATCAGCGCCGTGGGCGCCAACATGGGTAAGGTGCAGCAGATGCTGGACCGCGCCGGCTTCCAATAAGCCAGGCTGCCACCCAAGTGACACAAAAAGCCCGTTCGCGGGCTTTTTTTGCGCCCGGGCGGTGCTGCGAGTCAGCGAAGGCTCAGGTAAGATGGGCGCCAATTGACGTTAACGTCAACGCAAACCCAACCAGCAGGAGACACCCATGCAGATCGCGAACAAGGTATTCATCGTCACCGGCGGCGCGTCCGGCCTCGGCGAAGGCACGGCACGCATGCTCGCCAAAGAAGGCGCCACCGTCGTCATTGCCGATATGAACAGCGAAAAAGGCGAAGCCATCGCCAAGGAACTGGGCGGCGCCTTTGTCAAATGCGATGTGGCCAATGCCGAGCAAGGCCAGGCAGTGGTCGACAAGGCCACCTCGCTGGGCAAATTGTTCGGCCTGGTGAACTGCGCTGGCATTGCGCCGGCCGAGAAAACCGTGGGCAAGAACGGCGCGCACTCGCTCGACGTGTTCAGCAAAACCATCACCGTCAACCTGATCGGCAGCTTCAACATGATCCGCCTGGCCGCCACGGCCATGAGCAAGAACGAGCCAGAAGCCACCGGCGAGCGCGGCGTGCTGATCTCGACCGCCAGCGTTGCCGCCTACGACGGCCAGATCGGCCAAGCCGCCTACGCGGCCTCCAAGGGCGGCGTGGTGGGCATGACCTTGCCCATCGCCCGCGATCTGGCGCGCAACGGCATCCGCAATATGACGATTGCTCCCGGCATTTTCGGCACACCCATGCTGTTTGGCATGCCCCAGGAAGTGCAAGACGCCCTGGCCGCCGGCGTGCCCTTCCCCAGCCGCCTGGGCAAGCCCGAAGACTACGCCAAGCTGGTCAAACAAATCATCGAAAACGACATGCTCAACGGCGAAGTAATTCGCCTCGACGGCGCTATTCGTCTGGCTCCGAAGTAAATTCTTTGGTAGCCAAAGCAAAATGCCTTCCACTGCGGAAGGCATTTTTGTTTTCAAAACGGTAAAAAACTGACCGCACGCAGGGAAACCAACCCATTTGGGTGCCTGCATCTTGGGGATGCCCGATTATCTTGGTGATATTTGAGCCTCTCCGCCACCAAGAGGAGTAGAAATAGAAAAAGCCTTCCTGTTTTCCAACAGAAAGGCTTGTATCTGGCGGAGTGGACGGGACTCGAACCCGCGACCCCCGGCGTGACAGGCCGGTATTCTAACCAACTGAACTACCACTCC
>NZ_JBHZGV010000015.1:0-57186 GCF_043359985.1 Comamonas trifloxystrobinivorans | reverse complement strand
GGCGACCCTACGGGGATTCGAACCCCGGTACTCACCGTGAAAGGGTGATGTCCTAGGCCTCTAGACGATAGGGTCAAACCTTGGACTACTTTTCAGTAACCGATTAAAAAAGCGCCCTCTTACTACAAAGGCGCTTTTTTAAATCAAGCGACTGACCAAAACTGGCGGAGTGGACGGGACTCGAACCCGCGACCCCCGGCGTGACAGGCCGGTATTCTAACCAACTGAACTACCACTCCTGGCAGGAAGCTTTGCTAGCTATTATATAGCATAAAGTGCTTCAAACTTGGCGACCCTACGGGGATTCGAACCCCGGTACTCACCGTGAAAGGGTGATGTCCTAGGCCTCTAGACGATAGGGTCAATTCCTAGAACGATTCAGGTTTGGCAACCCGACGTCTTGTGTTTTGGTGGAGGTAAACGGGATCGAACCGATGACCTCTTGCATGCCATGCAAGCGCTCTCCCAGCTGAGCTATACCCCCGTATCTCAGAGCAGCTTTGCTTAGCAGTGCTGCTCATCGAAGACTTGAATTATAGATTGGATTTCAGCGCTTTTTGAGTCTTTCAATAATTTTTTCACGACCGAGCAATGCCAGCACGGCATCGACCGACGGCGTATGCGCCGTTCCCACCGCCAAAACGCGCACCGGCATGGCCAGCTGAGGCATTTTGATGCCGTGCGCCTTGAGCACTTGTTTGAAGGCGGCGCTGATGGCTTCCTTGCTCCAATCGCCCTGCTCCAGCACTTGCAGCAACTCGTCAATCACCGGCGTGATTTCAGGCGTGACGTGTTGCGCCAGTTCTTCAGCCGTGGGCTGTGGCTCGCGGTAGAACACCTGCGCCCAGTTGGCCAGATCAACCAGCGTATCGCAGCGGTCTTTGAACAGGCCGCAGATACGGGGCAGACGGCCGTCGCACACTGCCTTGGAATCCAGACCCAGCTTTTCCAGGAAGGGCTGCACCATGGCGGCCAGCTCGTCGTCGGCCGTCATCTTCATGTGCTGGGCGTTCACCCAGCGCAACTTGGCGTCGTCAAAACGACCAGCGCTGGCACCCAGGTGGTCCAGATTGAACCATTCCAGGAACTGCTGGCGCGTAAAGATTTCGTCATCGCCGTGGCTCCAGCCCAGGCGTGCCAGGTAGTTCACCATGGCGTCGGGCAGATAGCCTTCATCACGGTACTGCGTCACCGCCTTGGCGCCATGGCGCTTGCTCATCTTCTCGCCCTGCTCGTTCAGCACGGTGGGCAGGTGGGCGAACACCGGCACAGGAGCGCCCAGCGCTTCGAAGATATGGATCTGGCGCGGCGTATTGTTGACATGGTCGTCACCACGGATCACGTGGGTGATGTTCATGTCCATATCGTCCACGCAAACGCAGAAGTTGTAGGTGGGCGTGCCATCGGGGCGGGCGATCACCAGGTCGTCCAGCTCGGAGTTCTGGAACTCGATGTGGCCCTTGCACTTGTCGTCCCAGCCGACCACGCCGGTCAGCGGCGTCTTGAAACGCAGCACCGGCTTCACGCCTTCAGGCACGGGCGGCAGCACTTTGCCCGGCTCAGGGCGCCAGGTGCCGTCGTAGCGGGGCTTTTCCTTGTTGGCCATTTGCTTTTCGCGCAGCGCGTCCAGCTCTTCCATGCTCATATAGCAAGGGTAGACATAGCCTTTTTCTTGCAGCGTGGCCAGCACCTCTTTGTAGCGGTTCATGCGCTGCATCTGGTAGAACGGGCCTTCGTCGGGCGTCAGCTCCAGCCAGGCCATGCCTTCCAAGATAACGTCCACCGAGGCTTGCGTGGAACGCTCCAGATCGGTGTCTTCGATGCGCAGCACAAAATCGCCATGGTTGGCGCGCGCAAAAGCCCAGGGGTAGAGGGCCGAACGGATGTTGCCCAAATGGATAAAGCCCGTCGGCGATGGGGCAAATCGGGTGCGAATCTTATTAGTAGTCATATCAAATTCCTTGTTCGGAAGACTCCATGCCAGCTGGGACCGCGCTTGCAAAACACGGGCCGCGCCGGGGAGGCCCAGCCAGAGCCGCCTCTGAGCGAGAACGCCGCCCTGCGAGAGGACGGCGTGCGGCGGCTCAGCGGGCGGTCACTGGAGGCTGTCCAGTCCGCGGGACAAATCCGCCTTGAGGTCGTCCAAATGTTCGAGCCCCACGGAAATACGAATCAGACCTTGGCCCACGCCAGCGGCCTGGCGTTGCTCTTCGGTCAAACGGCCATGCGAGGTGCTGGCCGGGTGGGTGATGGTGGATTTCACATCGCCCAGGTTAGCAGTGATGCTGCACAACAAGGTGCTGTCGATCACATGGAAAGCATTGGCACGCAATTGCTCGGCGCCCTGCCCCACCACATCAAAAGACAGCACCGCGCCGCCCAAGCCGTTTTGCTGGCGCATGGCCAGCTCGTGCTGCGGGTGGCTCTTGAGGCCGGGGTAATACACGCGCGCCACCTTGGGGTGCGCTTCCAGCCAAGCGGCCAGCTCCAGCGCCGCAGCGCTTTCGGCTTTGACGCGCAGCGCCAAAGTCTCCAGGCCCTTGGTCACCACCCAAGCGTTGAAGGGCGACAGGTTCAGGCCGCCACTGCGCAAGAAGGTGCCCATGACCTTGTCGACCAAGGCGATGGTGCCGCAGACGGCGCCCGCCATCACGCGGCCCTGGCCGTCGAGGAATTTGGTGCCCGAGTGCACCACAATGTCGGCGCCCATTTTGGCGGGCTGCTGCAATACCGGCGTGGCAAAGCTGTTGTCCACGGCCAGCAAGGCGCCGGCTGCGTGGGCCATTTCGGCCAGCGCGGCGATGTCGCACAGGTCGGTCAGCGGGTTGGTGGGCGTTTCAGCAAACAGCAAGCGTGTATTGGGCTTGATGGCAGCCTGCCAGGCGGCCAGGTCGGTTTGCGGCACAAAGCTGGTTTCCACCCCAAAGCGCGCCATTTCCGTGCCCAGCAGCTTGATAGTGGAGCCAAACATGGACTGCGAGCAGATCACGTGGTCACCCGCCTTCAGCGCGGTCAGCGCCACCAGCAAAATGGCCGACATGCCGGTAGAAGTGGCCACCGCGCATTCGGTGCCTTCCATGGCCGCCAGGCGGCGCTCGAAGCTGGTCACCGAAGGGTTGCTGGTGCGCGTGTAGGTGTAGCCCTCTTCCTGCGCAGCAAAACGGCGAGCGGCCGTCTCGGCGCTGGGCTGGACAAAGCTGCTGGTCAGGTACAGGGCTTCGCTGTGTTCGCCCCACTGGCTGCGTTCCACAGCCTCACGGACCGCCAGGGTGTCTGGGTGCAGACCCGGCGGCAATTGCTTGCTAGTCATGAATTTTCCAATACGGCACAAGCCGTTTGATCAGGCCACATCGGCGGCGTTGTGCAAGGACAGGCGCGAGGTGTCGGCGTCGTCTTCTTCGGCCGACACGCGGCCTTCGTTGACTTTGGAGATGCCTTCGGCGGTGATGCCGGTGACGTAGACGCCGTCAAAGCACGAGGCCTCGAAGCCGTTGACGCCGGCATTGAGCTTGCCCACGGCCTTTTTCATGCCATCGACGTCTTGGTAGATCAGGGCGTCGCAGCCGATGTAGGCGCGGATTTCTTCCAGCGTGCGGTCATGCGCAACCAGCTCGCCCGCGGTAGGCATGTCAATGCCATACACGTTGGGGAAGCGCACCGGTGGCGCTGCGCTGGCCAGGTAGACCTTGTTGGCGCCGGCATCGCGGGCCATTTGCACGATTTCTTTCGACGTGGTGCCGCGCACGATCGAGTCGTCCACCAGCAGCACGTTGCGGCCCTTGAACTCGCTGCCGATGGCGTTGAGCTTCTGGCGTACCGATTTCTTGCGCGTGCCTTGGCCGGGCATGATGAAGGTACGGCCCACGTAGCGGTTCTTCACAAAACCTTCGCGGTAAGGTTTGCCCAGCAGTTGCGCCAGCTGCATGGCGCTGGGGCGGCTCGATTCAGGGATCGGGATGACCGCGTCGATCTCGTTAGGCGGCACCATCGAGACCACGCGCTTGGCCAGGGACTCGCCCAGGTTCAAGCGGGCCTGGTAGACCGACATGCCGTCGAGCACCGAATCCGGGCGGGCCAGGTAAACAAATTCAAAAATGCAGGGGTGCAGCTTGGGGTTCTCGGCGCACTGGGCAAAGGTGACCGAGCCGTCGTTGCCGATAAACACTGCTTCGCCGGGCGCAATATCGCGGTCCAGCTGTTGCATGGTGCCTTCGAGCGCTACCGATTCGCTGGCCACCATCACCGTGCCGTCAGCGCCCTTGCCGATGCACAGCGGGCGGATGCCGTTCGGATCGCGGAAAGCCACCACACCGTGGCCGGCGATCAGCGCGATCACGGCGTAGGAGCCCTGGATGCGCTTGTGCACAGCGCGCACGGCGTTGAACACGTCTTCCTTTTGCAGCGGCACACCGTGCGTGGCGCGCTCGAGCTCGTGCGCGAACACGTTCAGCAGCACTTCCGAATCGCTCTCGGTGTTGGTGTGGCGGTGGTCGGTGGAGAACAGCTCCTTGCGCAGCGCCACCGCGTTGGTCAGGTTGCCGTTGTGCACCAGCACAATGCCAAAAGGCGCATTCACGTAGAAAGGCTGTGCCTCTTCTTCGCTGAAAGCGTTGCCGGCCGTCGGGTAGCGCACCTGGCCCAGACCCACATTGCCCGGCAAGGCGCGCATATTGCGGGTACGGAACACGTCCTTGACCATACCCTTGGCCTTGTGCATGAAGAACTTGCGTCCCTGTTGCGTTGCGATGCCAGCCGCATCCTGTCCACGGTGTTGCAGCAGCAACAGCGCGTCATAGATCAACTGATTGACTGGCGTGCTACTGACGACTCCGACGATTCCACACATATTGAGCGTTCCAAAAACGTTAACGCGGCTCTACCGCGATGCGTGCCCCAGCCTCGGTGAGCTGGTCCACCAGTGAAGACCAATGTCTTCCCATTTCTTGCGGCATCCATGGCCGCAAAACTGACACTGCCGACACCAGGTACGGTGCCAGCACCGAAGTGTTCCAGATTTGCGATTCCCGCATCGGCGTCAGCAGAAAAACCAGAGCTAACAGTACAAGTAGTAACAGGCCGCGCAAGGCGCCGAACAGTGCGCCCAGCACCCGGTCAAAAGGCCGCAGCCCGACCGCCTGTATCAGTTTGCCGACCAGCCAGATGGCAATGCCCAGCGCAAACAAAGCAGCTACAAAGGTAATGACAAAGCCGGCGCCAGTGCGTAAGCCTTCGTCTACATCGTGCATCGGCAGCCAAGCACCCACCTGGGCACCCCAAAGCCGGGCAGCAAAAAAAGCCACCACCCAGCTGGCCAGCGACAGCACTTCAAACACCAGGCCGCGCCAGACGCCAATGAGCACCGACGCCACCAACACCACCACAAAAACCCAATCAAGCGCCGTCACAGACTGCCTTTGCCGGGGTTGTGCAGGAATGCATGGCAGCTATTTGGAGCCGGACAGCCACTTTGCAAGCCATGCCCGAGCTTACATGGGCACCAGTGCCGCAGGCAGACCCTGGGCCTTGACCTTGGCGGCAGCGCGGTCCGCCTCTTCCTTGCTGTTGAACGGGCCCACGCGTACGCGGACGCGGTTGCCCGAGCCCGTCTTGACGTTCTGCGTAAAGGCAGCCACGCCGGCCATCTGCAGCTTGGCGCGCACTTCGGAGGCTTTTTCTGCCTCGGCGAAAGCGCCTACCTGGATCATGTAACGCTGCGCGGCGGCGGGCGCCTCGGGCTTGGCGGCGGCTTCGGCCTTGGGCGCAGGTTCGGGTTTCGCAGCGGCAGCCGCGGCTGGGGCGGCGCGGCCTTCCATCATGGCGCGCACGCGCTCGGCCTCTTCGTCGCGCTTGGGCTTGGCCGCTTCCTTGGGTTTTTCTTCCTTTTTGGGCTCAGGCTTGGCGGCCGGCTTGGCTTCGGGCTTGGGCTCGGGTTTTGCTTCTGGCTTGGCCTCGGGTTTGGGCTCAGGCTTGGCCGCCGGTTTGTGCTCTTCCTTGGGCTTGTCTTCTTTTTTGGGCTCTGGTTTCTGCTCCGGTTTCGCCTCAGGTTTGGTTTCGGGCTTGGCCGCTGGCTTGGTTTCCGGTTTGGCAGGCGTAGCAGCGGCGGCTGCAGGCTTGTTGTCTGCGGGCTTGGCCGTGCTGTTGGCAACGCCGGCAACTACGGCGCCTGCAGCCGCAGCTGCGGCGGCCGTACGCGCTGCCGTACTGCCAGAGCTGCTGGAGCCGCCCGACACAATCTCTTCACCCGCCACCAGGCCGTTGTCGCCCGAGGTAGAACGCCCACCAGGCGGCGTGACCGGGGTGCTGCCCGTGGGCGGCACGGCCAGAGCGGCTACCTTCTCGCGGTCAGGAATCTCGATCGACGCGTTCACCGGCACCGGGCGGGGCTGGGTGTCAAACAGCATCGGGAAGCCGATGATGGCCAGCAGCACCAGCACGGTCGCGCCAATCAGGCGGTGGCGTGCCCGCCTGCGCATGGCCTCCACGCTCTCGGCAGGGTTGCTGCGCGGGGCACGGATCACGCGCTCCTGCTGCTCTGGTTCCTGCTTTTTACCGGGCCAACGAAGATTGAGAATTGCCATGGACGATTCGGGGTGGTCGCTGCTGCCGGCCTGCGCCAGCGGCGGTGTTTATTTCAGGTGCTTGGCTTCGAGCCGGGGAACACCGTCTTTCAGCACCCCACCCACCGTATAGAACGAGCCGAAAACCACGATTCTATCAGCGGGTTCTGCAGCTTCGATAGCAGCCTGCAAAGCGGCCATGGGGTCCGGGTGGCAGCTGGTGGTCACATCGTGGCGTTTGTCCGACAGCAGCTGCACCGCGTTCCACTTGGACTGCAGATCGCTCGCCTTCTCAGCCCGGGGCGTGGGCAGGTCGGTGAAGTACCAGCGGTCTACCAGCGGGCCGATCTTGCGCAGCATCGGCGTCAGGTCTTTGTCGTGCATGGCGCCAAAAATGGCGTGCGTGGTGGGGAAGTAGCCCATCGCATCCAGATTGGCTGCCAGCGCCGCAATAGCGTGCGGGTTGTGGCCCACGTCCAGCACCAGCGTGGGCTGGCCAGGCACGATCTGGAAGCGACCCGGCAGCTCTACCATGGCCAACCCGTTGCGCACGGCCTGCGCCGTGACCGGCAAGCGATGGCGCAGCGCCTCGTAGGCGGCCAGCACGCCCGAAGCGTTGACCAGCTGGTTGGCGCCACGCAGCGCCGGGTAAGCCATGCCCGAATAGCGGCGGCCACGGCCGGCCCAACCCCACTGCTGCTTGTCGCCTTCGTAGTTGAAATCGCGGCCAAAGCGCCACAAATCGGCACCGATCGACTCAGCGTAATCCACCACGCTTTGCGGCGGCATCGGATCGCTCACCACGGCGGGCTTGCCGGGGCGCATGATGCCGGCTTTCTCGCGGCCAATGCTTTCGCGGTCGGGGCCGAGCAGCTCCATATGGTCCAGATCGACGCTGGTGATGATGGCGCAGTCGGTGTCGATGATATTGGTGGCATCCAGGCGGCCGCCCAGGCCCACTTCCAAAATCGCCACATCCAGCTTGGCCAGGCTGAGCAGGCGCAAGATCGCCAAGGTGGTGAACTCAAAATACGTCAGCGAGATCTCGGGTGCCTGCAGGCGCGCCGCCTCTACTGCCTCGAAATGCGGCAGCAGATCGGCGGCCGACACAATCTCGCCGCGCACACGGCAGCGCTCTTCGAAATGCACCAGGTGCGGCGAAGTAAAAACACCCGGGCGATAACCGGATTCCAGCGCAATCGCCTCGGCCATGGCACAGGTCGAGCCCTTGCCGTTGGTACCGGCCACGGTGATCACCGGGCAGTCAAAACGCAGTTGCAGGCGCTCGGCCACAGCCTTGACGCGCGTCAGGCCCATGTCGATGCTGCTGGGGTGAATCTGCTCGCAGTGCGCGAGCCATGCCTCTAGGGTAGGGAAAGTGGTTTGCATACTGGCCTCTATTGTGGCCGAGCAGGCTTGCCCACGTGCCACTCAGGCTTGTTGCCGCGGGCGCACCGCCTTCTCTCCCCAAGCTGGGAACTTGCCGGCCTGGGGCTGCTTTTTCAACGCCAGCCGCCCCTGCGTCATGAATGCATGCACAGAGCAAACCCTCACTCGCCCCTGAGCCTGCGCCGCATGTGGCGGCGCTGCCACGCCCAAAACGCTACGCCCGCCCGATAATAAAACCCCGGTCATCAACCAGAAGGCTTTGTCATGAAGGCATTTCAACACTCTGCCGCAGCGTTGGCGTTCGTATGGATTGCAGGATGTGCTTCAAGCCCGTCTTCGACCAGTTTTCCAGATGGCGCCCGTACGCCGACCGCTGCAGAACTGCAGGCCGTGCTGACGGGGAAATCGTTCAGCTTCTCCACGCCACGGGGCAACGTTCGCTCCGACTATGCGGCGCAAGGCAATGGTTTGACCATTTTCTTCCCCGGTGGCTCGGACACTGGAACCTGGCGTACAGAAGACGGCAGAGTCTGCATGGACCTCCGAAAACAAGGGGCCGTCTGCAACGACATCCGCTTGGTTGGCAGCGAGCTGTATCAAAAACGCTCCACCGGCGATGTGGTCAAGAGCACACCAGTCAAATAGAAGCAGGCCGTCTGGCTAGGCGCAAGGCTCGGCGAGCATCGCCATTTTTTGCGGACAGGCAGAACGCGTAGCAAAGCACCCTGCCGCGCCAGCAACCGCGCCCAATAGCCTGCAGATGCAGCAAAAACCAGCTGCATCTGCATTATTTCGCCGTATTGGTTCTACGCCGTAGCGCTTTTGCCAATGGCAAATCAAGCAGTGCAATTGCGCTACATGCGCAGGCGGGTGCGCTGCGGCTGCAGTGCCAACGCCTTTCGCAGCAGCGCAAAGCGCCAGCAACGACCGCGCAGCCGGCGTCACCACTCGGCCACGCTGCCGTCGGCGTGGCGCCAGACCGGGTTGCGCCAGCGATGGCCCTCCTGGGCGCGCTCGGCCACATAGGCTTCGTTCACCTCAATGCCCAGGCCCGGACCGCTCGGCATGGCGACAAAGCCATCCTGGTAGTTGAAGGCTTCGCGGTTGTGCACGTAATCCAGCAAGTCGTTGCTCTGGTTGTAGTGGATGCCCAGGCTTTGCTCCTGGATAAAGGCGTTGTAAGACACCGCATCGATCTGCAAATTGGCCGCCAGCGCAATCGGCCCCAGCGGGCAGTGCAAGGCCAGCGCCACGTCGTGCGCCTCGGCCATGGCGGCGATCTTGCAGGTTTCGGTGATGCCGCCGGCATGCGAGGGATCGGGCTGGATGATATCTACCCCGCCCTGCGCCAGCACGCGCTTGAAATCCCAGCGCGAATACAGACGCTCGCCCAGCGCGATAGGCGCCGCGTTGATGGCCGCCAGCTCGGGAATCACCTCCAGGTACTCGCTCAGCACCGGCTCTTCGATGAACATCAGGTTGAACTCGCGCAGCTCGCGCATCAGCACCTTGGCCATGGGCTTGTGCACACGGCCATGGAAATCGACGCCAATGCCAATATCTTTGCCCACCGCCTCGCGGATCGCGGCCACATTGGCCACCGCTTGCTCCACCTTGGCGTTGCTGTCGATGTACTGCATCTCCTGCGTGCCGTTCATTTTGACGGCGGTAAAACCACGCGCCACGGCCGCTTGCGCCTGGGCAGCCGTATCGGCCGGCCGGTCGCCACCAATCCAGGAATAGACGCGAATGCGCTCGCGCACCGGGCCGCCCAGCAGCTCGTACACGGGCACGCCCAGGGCTTTGCCTTTGATGTCCCACAGCGCCTGGTCCACGCCAGCAATCGCGCTCATCATGACCGGGCCGCCGCGGTAAAAGCCGGCGCGGTACATCACGTTCCACAAATCCTGCACATGGCGCGGATCGCGGCCAATCAGGTAATCGGACAGCTCTTCCACGGCGGCAGCCACGGTCTGCGCCCGCCCTTCCACCACCGGCTCGCCCCAGCCGCAAATGCCGGCATCGGTCTCGATTTTCAGAAAGCACCAGCGCGGCGGCACCAGCCAGGTGCTCAGTTTTGTGATTTTCATAAACGGTTCTCTCCAGCGCCCGTCTCAGGCGTCAAAATTGAGCAAGACTTTCATGGCTTGCGAGCGATCGGCCGCCAGTGCAAAGGCACGCGCCGGATCGCGGAAGGACAAGGTGGCCGAGATCAGCGGCCGCACATCCACCAGGCGCTTGTTTAGCAGCTCCACCGCTATTGCGAACTCCTCGTGGAAGCGGAAAGTGCCGCGCCAGTCAAACTCCTTGGCCACCAGCGTGTTCACGGGCAACGTCATCTCACCAGCCGACAAGCCCAGTTGCACGATCACGCCACGCGGGCGCAGCACCTCAAAAGCACCGGCCAGCGCGGCCTGGTTGCCACTGGCTTCCAGCAACACGTCGAACTGGCCCTTGTCGGCGGCAAAGCGGGCCAGCGCCTGCGGATCGTCTGCCACATTGAGCGCCTCGTCGGCGCCCACCTGCAATGCCTTGGCGAGCGGGTGCGCGGCGCGGTCCGTCGCCACAATGTGCGCAGCACCAGCGCGCCGCGCAGCAATCACGGCCAGCGCACCAATCGGCCCGCAGCCAGTGACTAGCACTTTTTTGCCCAACAGCGGGCCCGCGCGCTGCACACCATGCAGGGCCACGGCCAGCGGCTCGGCCATGGCGCCTTCGGCGTCGCTCACATGGTCTGCCAGCACATGGGCTTGCTCGCGCTTGACCACGATCTGCTGGCGAAACGCGCCCTGCACATGCGGCATGCGCATGGCACTGCCGTAGTAGCGCATGTCCAAGCAATGGTTTTGCAACCCTTGCTGGCAAAACCGGCATGCTCCGCAAGGCCGGCTGGGGCTGATGGCCACGCGCTGGCCCACCATGGCAGCCAGCGCCTGCGAGCCCGCCGCCTCTACCACGCCCGACACCTCGTGGCCCAGCACCATCGGCTCCTGGATACGCACGGTGCCGAAGCCGCCGTGGCTGTAGTAATGCAGATCTGAGCCGCAGATGCCGCCGCAGCGCACCCGCACCAACAGCTCGTCCGGCCCGGCCTCGGGCGTGGGCAGGCTCTGCACCCGCAGATCGCCCGGCGCATGAATGACTAGCGCTTCCATATGGCAAAGATTCCTGTGTTGAATAAATGACAGCCCAACCGGCTCAGCGGGTCATCCACTGCAGCGGCCACATCACGATCTGCGGGAACAGCACCAGCAAAAACATCACGATCGTCTGCGCCACCATGAAGGGCACCACGCCCTTGATGGCGCCGCTCATCGGGATCTTGGCTACGCCGCAAACGACATTGAGTACCGTGCCCACCGGCGGGGTAACCAGGCCGATGGCGTTGTTCATGATGAACAGCACGCCGAAGTACACCGGGTCGATGCCGGCCTGCTTGAGCACGGGCATCAGCACCGGCGTCATGATCAGCACCGTGGGCGTGAAATCCAGCGCCGTGCCCACCAGCAGCACCAGCACCATCAGCGCAAAGGTGAGCAGCATCTTGTTGCCCATCAGCGGCTCCACCAGTTCGGCCAGCTGCTGCGGAATATTGGCCGTGGTGATGAGCCAGGCCGAGACGCCGGCCGCCGACACCAGGAACATGATGATGGCCGTGGTTTCCGCCGCGCGGTAGATCAGCCCGAACAACTGCTTGGGCTTGATTTCGCGGTAGACGAACATGCCCACCAGCAGCGAGTAGACGGCAGCAATCACGGCCGCCTCGGTAGGCGTGAACCAGCCGAATTTCAGGCCACCAATGATCACCAGCGGCAACACCATGGCCCACAGGGCCTGGCGCGTGGCCGTCAAGCGCTCGGCCGTGGTACGCCGGGGTTCGGTGACGATCGGGTCGCGCCCGATGCACCAGCGCCAGGCCACCAGAATCGCCACACCCATCAAGATGCCGGGCACGATGCCGGCGATGAACAGCTTGGTGATGGAGACACCGCCGGTCACGCCATACAAGATCATCGCGATCGATGGCGGGATCACCGGCGCGATGATGCCACCACAGGCGATCAGGCCGCAGGAGCGGTTCACGTCGTAACCGGCGCGCCGCATCATAGGCACCAGCACAGCGGCCAGCGCGGCGGTGTCGGCCACGGCCGAGCCCGAGAGCGAAGCCATGATGACGGCCGCGCCAACAGCCACATAACCTAGGCCGCCGCGGATATGGCCGATCCAGGCCATCGCCATCTGGATGATGCGCCGCGTCATGCCGCCCGCGTTCATGAACTCGCCCGCAAGCATGAAGAAGGGCACGGCCAGCAGCGGGAAGTTGTTGGCGCCGTCCCACATGTTCTGCACCACGATCTGCGGGTCGGTGAAGCCCATGTAGTACATCAGAGCCAGGCCGCAGCCGATCAGGGCAAAGGCCACGGGCATGCCCAAGGCCATGAGGCCGAGCAAGGAGCCGATGAAGATGAAGATGGTCATGC
Organism: Comamonas trifloxystrobinivorans; assembly: GCF_043359985.1. NCBI lineage: Bacteria > Pseudomonadati > Pseudomonadota > Betaproteobacteria > Burkholderiales > Comamonadaceae > Comamonas > Comamonas trifloxystrobinivorans. Next base: position 44,759 of record NZ_JBHZGV010000015.1, on the reverse strand, counting down.
TTGGCCTCCTTGCTTGTGGTGTGCGGGCGTCTGGGTTTGCAGCTCGCGCTCGGCCTCCAGTGCTTCTTCCATGCCCTCTTCCTGCACGTCGATCAGTTCGTTATCGGCTACCTGGCCCAGTGCCAGACGCACCAGGTTCGACAGGCAGATCAGCGCAATCGCCGCGCCAGTGACATAGCTCACGCCATACACCCACAACATGCTCAGCTGCGTGACGGGCGAGGCATTGCCGCGAATGATGTCGTGCTGCAACCAGGTGCCGTAAACGATGTACAGGCAGCACACCAGCATGATGGCCTGGCTGATGCCCCAGCACACTTTGCGCCCGGCCGTTGGCAGCAGTTGCACCACCAGATCCACGCCCAGATGCGCGCGCCGGCGCATGCCAACGATGGCGCCCAAAAAAGTGAGCCAAATAAAGGCGAAGCGCGGTATTTCTTCGGCGAAATCAATGCCGGTGTTCCACACGAGGCGCAGCACCACGTTGGCAAACACCAGCACCAGCATGACCACCATGCAGGCGACCATGAGCCATTCGGTCAGGCGCGTGAGCGCGTCGGCCAGGTTTTTCAACAGTTTTCCCATGGCAACAGTTCTCCCTGCGGCGCTGCAGCGGCCGCATCACACTCAGGTTGGCTTGTCAGAACGCATGAACGCTCTCAGCCCAGGCCAGCGGCAACGCTGCCACCGGCCTGTGCGCCTGGCTTATTTGGCGCGGGCTTTGTCGATCTCGGCGAGGAAGCCCTTGACGAATTCGTCACCGATCTGTGGCGCGAACTTGGCGATCACCGGCTTCACCTTTTCCTGCATGCGTGCCAGTTCGGCCGCTGGCATGGCATCCACCGACACGCCAGCTTTCTTGAAGTTGGCGATAGCCGTTTCGTCCCCCTCATCGAGCAGCTTGCGCTGGTACAGACCGGCCTCGGTGGCAGCCTTTTGCACACCCGCCTGGTCGGCCGGCGAGAGCGAGGTCCAGAACTTCTTCGAGGCCACCAGGGCCGACGGCGTGTAGACGTGGTTGGTGATGGTGATGAACTTCTGCACTTCCTGCATCTTGTTCGCCCACATGTGCTGCAGCGGGTTCTCCTGCCCGTCGAGCGCCTTGATCTCCAGTGCCGGGAAAACCTCGGCAAAAGCCATCGGCGTGGCATTGGCACCCAGCGTCTTCCAGGTGTCGAGCGCCACCGGATTGGTCATGACGCGGATCTTCAGGCCCGACACCTCTTCGGGCTTGGCCACGCGGTGCTTGCTGTTGGAGAGGTTGCGGAAACCCATGCCCGTCCAGGTCAGGCCCACCAGGCCGGCGGGCTCGATTTTCTCGAAGATTTTTTTCGACGAAGCACCGTCGAGCACGGCATAGACCTCGCGCGAATCGCGGAACATGAAGGGCAGATCCCAGACCTGCACTTCCTTGACGCGCGAGGACAACGGCGCCAGCGTGCCGATATACATGTCTTGCGTGCCGGCCTGCACGGCTTGCAGTTGCTTCTCGTCGCTGCCCAGCACGGCGCTGTGGTAGGCCTGTACCTTGACGTTGCCGTTGGTGTAGGTACCCACCAGTTCGGCGAACTTGTTCATGGCCAGGGCCTGCGGGTGGCTCTCGGGCATGGCGTGGCCCACGCGCGCCTTGATCTCAGCGGCCGCCAGGCCCGGGCCCAGCGCCAAAGCCGCCAACAAGGCCATGGCCGAGCGACGCATTACCAATCGGGAAGTGTTTGCCATGTCTGTGTCTCCTTCTGTTGTGAATCGAACCTCAAGGTGTCTGCAAACTGCCGTCGAGCAGGCGCGTCTGCGTCCACCGCGTCACCCCGCTGTCACACGGGTACTTGGCCGCTTCGGCCTCGTTGATGTCCACGCCCAAACCTGGCGAGGCGTTGGCATAGACAAAGCCCTGGCGAAACTCGGGCATGCCGGGGAAAACGTCGAGCAAGGCATCGCGCGGGCCTTTGAGCTCCTGGATGACAAAGTTCGGTGGCTCGGTGCCCGACCACTCCTGCACACCAAAATTGCGCGCCGCCAGATCGAGATGGATATTGGCCGCATGCGCCAGCGGCGACATATCGCCCGGCCCATGCCAGGCGGTGCGCACACCGTATTGCTCGGCAAACAGCTGCAGCTTGCGTGCGGGCGTGATGCCGCCGACTTGGCTGAGGTGCACGCGAATGTAGTCGATCAGCTGCTCGGCGATGAGGCTGCGCCATTCCAGCGGGTGGTTGAACAGCTCACCCTGCGCCAACGGCGTACTGGTTTTCTCGCGCAATTGGCGCAGCCAGGCGCCGTCTTCCAGCGCAATCGCGTCTTCCAGAAAAAACAGCTCGTAAGGCTCCAGCGCTTGCGCCAAGCGGATGGCGTCGATGGGCTTGAGGCGCTCGTGCACGTCGTGGCACAGCTCCACCTCAAAACCCACGCGGCTGCGGATGGCGTCGAACATCTTCAGCGTCTCGCGCATGTAGCGGCGCTGGTCCAGATATATGCCAGGCAAGGCGCCCTGCGGCGCATTCGCGGGCGCCGCGCCAAAACTGCCGCCGCCATAACCACCGCTTTGGCAGCGGATATGGGTGATGCCCTGCTCGCGGTATTTCTGGATGTTGTCGCACAGCTCGGCAATGTCACGCCCATCGGCGTGGCGGTAAATCGGCACTGCCTCGCGCACCTTGCCGCCAAACAGTTGGTAGAGCGGCAGGTTGGCCTGCTTGCCCAGCAAATCCCACAGCGCCATGTCCACGCCCGAAATGGCGTTGTTCTCGATCGGGCCATTGCGCCAGTAGGCGTTCTGGTGCATCAACTGCCACAGCTCTTCGATCCGGTTCGCGTCGCGTCCCAGCAGCAAAGGGCGCAGATATTCCTCCACCAGGCATTTCACCGCCAAATGCCGGTAGGCAAAGGTGGCGCAGCCCAGGCCGTACAGGCCGGGCTGGTTGGTGTCGATGCGCACCACCATCAGGTTGATGCCTTCGGGTGCCGTCAGGATGACTTTGACGTCGGTGATCAGCGTGGCCATATGCTGCTTCTGCCTGTTCTTTTGCTAGAGCACGGCCAACATGCCGCCATCGACATAAATCGTCTGGCCGTTGACGTAGTTCGACGCGGCCGAGGCCAGAAACACGGCGGTGCCGCCCAGCTCCTCGGGCTGGCCCCAGCGGCGGGACGGCGTGCGCGCCTTGACCCAGCCGTCGAAGGCCGGGTTTTGCAGCAGCGCAGTGTTCATCTCGGTAGCCATATAGCCAGGGCCGATGGCGTTCACCTGAATGCCCTGCTCGGCCCATTCCGCCGTCATGGCCTGTGTCAGCGTTTTAATACCGCCCTTGGCCGCCGTATAAGGCGCCACCGTGGCGCGAGCCGCCGCACACATGAGCGAACCGATATTGATAACCTTGCCGCCGCGCTGGCGCGCAATCATGCGGCGCGCCGCTTGCTGGCCCACCAAAAACGCACTCGTCAAATTGGTGTTGAGCACCTGGTTCCACTCAGGTAGCGACAGCTCGACGATGGGCTTGCGCAGCTGAATGCCGGCGTTGTTCACCAGAATGTCGATCTCTACGTTTTGCGCATCCAGGCGGGCAAAAGCCTGGGCCACAGCGGCTTCATCGGTCACATCAAAAGCCTGTTCCAGCACCTGATGGCCTTGCTCGCGCAGGCTTTTCGCCGTTTGCGCCAGGCGCTGGGCATCCACGCCATTCAACACCACCCGGGCGCCAGCTTGGGCCAGCGCCTGGGCAATAGCCAAACCCAGGCCACGCGAAGAACCCGTCACCAAGGCGGTACGGCCAGTCAGATCAAACAGAGGGTGGGACATGTGGGAGCCAACTCAAACAACAAAGGTTGAGCAGCATCATCCCAAATTCATATGATCATTAAATCAGAGTAAACCCGAGAATTCGGGAAATCTCTAAGCCTGCCAACTAGGCCTGCCAGCGCGCAATGGTCTCGGCCAACAAGGCGCGCATCCACAAATCCGCATCGGCCGCACTTTGGCGCCGAATGGCCTGCAACACCTTCTCGTGCATCGGCAAACCGTCGTTGAAACCGCCCGCAGTCTGCGCATTCAAGGTCAGCAGCGACTCCAGCGCCGAAGCCACAATACCGCCCAGCGACACCAAGAGCGGGTTGCCCGAAGCCCGCAAAATGCTTTGGTGAAAGCGCAGGTCTGCCTGCACCCAATCCTGAATATTGGTGGCGGCCGCCATACCGTCATAAGCCTGCTGCAGCGTCTGCATCTGTTCTTCACTGCGCAAACTCGCTGCCAAAGAGGCGGCAGCCGGCTCCAGAATACCGCGCATTACCATCAGGTGGCGGCCCATCTCCCGGTCCACCCCCTGGGCGCAGAGCCAGCGCAACACATCAGCATCAAACAGGCTCCAAGCCTCGCGCGGCTTGATGCGGGTGCCGGTGCGCGGCCGCGTCTCCAGCATGCCTTTGGCGCTGAGCGCCTTGATCGCCTCGCGCACTGCAGTGCGGCTGACGCCCAGTAGCGCACACAGCTCGTCTTCATTGGGCAACTTGGCACCCGGGCCGTAAGCGGGGCTGACCACCAGCAAGCCCAGCTCATCCTGCACACGCTGGTGCTGACTGCTGCCAGTGGAAGAGGCAGCCGAGGCAGATGCAGACAAAACACGATCATTCATCACATGATTAAACCCAAATACGCCGCCCGCAGCAAGCCCGGGCTTTCCGCCAGACTGACCTACACTGCCCGGCATGGCAAGGCTTTTCCTTGCCGCTTATTGTCTGGCATATGAAAAACGCATCCACTCCCATCACCGTCTACGGCATCCCCAATTGCAGCACCGTCAAGAAAGCCCGCGTCTGGCTCGACGAGCACGGCCTGGCCTACCAGTTCCACGATTTCAAGAAAGCTGGCGTGCCCGCCAGCCAAGTGCCCCAGTGGATTGCGCAGGCCAGCTGGGAAAAACTGGTCAACCGCCAAGGCACCACCTGGCGCAAGCTCGATAGCGCTGTGCAACAAGCCGTGGTGGATGCCGCCAGCGCCACTGAGTTGATGCAGAGCAACCCCAGCGTTATCAAGCGCCCGGTGGTGGAATGGGCTGACGGCACGGTCACCGTCGGTTTTGACGAAGCCGTCTGGGCGAAAAAGGCCGGCTGAGCGCGCCTTCCGGGCACGCTGCCCCGGCAATCGGCGCCACCCCAGTCCATTTACCCAGGTTTACCTGCCGCTTACAAATGGGCATGTGCAGCGGCGTAGCATGGGGGTTTGAGCCTGGGTCAGCCACACACTGTCCGCCCCCTGCAAAGCCTTGTAAAGCTTGTCGGCACCACATGGCTCAGGCGCGTTGATCGCTCAGTCCCCTGTTTCGTATTTTTGGAGGCGTGTATGCCACGATTCCTGTCCGCCCTGCTCCCTGCCGCCGTTCTCAGCGCCGCTTGCGCTGGCGCCTGGGCGCAAAACAGCTATTCCTACCCCGCGCAGCCCGACCCGTTTCTGGACCAACCAGCCTCCAGCGGCCAGCCGCCCGTGCCTGCCGGCGAGCAAGCCTATGGCAAAGTGCTCTCGGCTACGCCCGCCTATCGCCAGGTGAGCGTGCCGCAACAAGTGTGCAACGACCAGCAGGTCTACACCGGCCAGCGCACCTCGGGCGCAGGCGCCTTGGCGGGTGCCGTGATCGGCGGCGTGTTGGGTAATGGTATCGGCCATGGCTTTGGCCGCGCTGCAGCCACCGGTGTTGGCGTGGTGGCAGGCTCGGCCATCGGCAACCAGCTGGAAGGCGGCGTGCCCAGCTACCAGAACGTGCGCCAATGCGCCACACAGTACGTAACGCAAGACCAGCCCGACGGCTACAACGTGGAATACGAATACGCCGGCCGCCGCTACCACACCCGAACCGACAGCGCGCCCGGCGCCTGGCTGCCGCTCAATGTGCAAGTGCAGCCCGCCATGGCGCAAGAGCAGTACCCCGCCCAGCCCTACGCCGATTACGCCCCTGGTTATGCCACGCCGCAGCCGGGCGTCGTGGTTGGCGCCATGCCCGCACCGGTTGCGGCACCCGTCATGGCCGCACCTGCCTATTACCCAGCGCCGGTCACCGTGCAACCCGTCATCCAACTAGGCATCGGCGGCTACTGGGGCGGCGGCCGCCGCCATTGGCGCTGAACCGGGCACCGAACCGCTCCCGCCCAACAAAAACAGCTGCACCCGCTTGGGTGCCAGCTGTTTTTTCATCTCCTTCAACCAAGGGCCTGTGCTCAGCCTTCTATATAAACACCGGCCAGCGCCGGGCCGACGCTTGTTTACGCCTGCGCCCCGCTCAACTGCCTTTACCGTATTCGGAATGCTGACAAAGCCCTGACCTACAATGGTGGTTTTCCTTTTTTCACTTCCGACCTCCATGACCACCGAGCGCATCGACGGCGTCAGCCTCACCACCAAGGCCAATGTTTATTTTGATGGCAAGTGCATCAGCCACAGCTACCAGTTGGCCGATGGCACCAAGCAATCGGTGGGTGTGGTGCTGCCCGCCACGCTGACCTTCGGCACGGCTGCGGCCGAGATCATGGAATGTGTTGCCGGCGCTTGCGAGTACAAGCTCGACGGCAGCGACGAGTGGAAAAAGTCCGGCCCGGGCGAGAAGTTCAGCATTCCCGCCAACAGCAAGTTCGACATCCGCGTGAGCGAGGCCTACCACTACATCTGCCACTACGCCTGAGCGGCCACGGCCGTGCTGGCCGGCTGGTAGTGAAATCATTCTTGTCTGCCAACGCCCGCTCCTCCAGCGTTGGCAGCTATTGTTTTTAGAGAATAGAACACCATGGAAACCATTCTGCAACATGTTCCCGTCGGCCAGAAGGTCGGCATCGCCTTCTCCGGCGGCCTGGACACCTCGGCCGCCCTGCGCTGGATGAAGAACAAGGGCGCGCTGCCCTACGCTTACACCGCCAACCTGGGCCAGCCTGACGAAGAAGACTACGATGCGATCCCCCGCAAGGCCATGGAATATGGCGCAGAGAAGGCCCGCCTGATCGACTGCCGCACCCAGCTGGCCAACGAAGGCATTGCCGCCATCCAGGCTGGCGCCTTCCACATCTCCACCGGTGGCATCACCTACTTCAACACCACGCCGCTGGGCCGCGCCGTGACCGGCACCATGCTGGTGGCTGCGATGAAGGAAGACGATGTCAACATCTGGGGCGACGGCTCGACCTTCAAGGGCAACGACATCGAGCGTTTCTACCGCTACGGCTTGCTGACCAACCCACAACTGAAGATCTACAAGCCCTGGCTGGACCAGCAGTTCATCGACGAGCTCGGCGGCCGCACCGAGATGTCCGAGTTCCTGATCAAGGAAGGTTTCGGCTACAAGATGTCGGTCGAAAAGGCCTACTCCACCGACTCCAACATGCTGGGCGCCACGCACGAAGCCAAGGACCTGGAGCACCTGAACAGCGGCATCCGCATTGTCAACCCGATCATGGGCGTGGCTTTCTGGAAGCCTGAGGTCGACGTCAAGGCCGAAGAAGTCTCGGTCACCTTCGAAGAAGGCCGCCCCGTGGCCCTGAACGGCCAGCGCTATGACGATCCCGTGGCCCTGTTCCTCGAAGCCAACCGCATCGGCGGCCGCCACGGCCTGGGCATGAGCGACCAGATCGAGAACCGCATCATCGAAGCCAAGAGCCGCGGCATCTACGAAGCCCCCGGCATGGCCTTGCTGCACATCGCCTACGAGCGCCTGGTGACCGGTATCCACAACGAAGACACGATCGAGCAGTACCGCGTCAACGGCCTGCGCCTGGGCCGCCTGCTGTACCAAGGCCGCTGGTTCGACCCGCAAGCCATCATGCTGCGCGAAACCGCCCAGCGCTGGGTGGCCCGCGCCATCACCGGCACGGTCACGCTGGAGCTGCGCCGTGGCAACGACTACTCGCTGCTGAACACCGAATCGCCCAACCTGACCTACGCGCCCGAGCGCCTGTCGATGGAAAAGGTGGAAGACGCGCCTTTCAGCCCCGCCGACCGCATTGGCCAGCTGACCATGCGCAACCTGGACCTGATGGACACCCGCGACAAGCTGGCCATCTACACCCAGACTGGTCTGTTGACCGCAGGCGGCGTCAACGCCCTGCCCCAACTGGGCGGCAGCAAGAAGTAAGGTTCAACGGGGATCTCCCGGGGCCGCAAGTGCCGTGGCGAAGCCATCGCAACGCATGTGCCGGGAGTCTTCGTTTTGAGGTGGCGATATGAACCCGTATGCTTTGTTGCTGGGGCTTGCCGTACCCAGGTACTGTCTGCACCCCAGACGCCGCGCCTACGGGTCCATTTCGCCATTGGGGCGAGCAATTCCTGCACCCACTTCACTGCATAGTGTCGTTGCTTGAATACCTGCCCGTTAAGGCGTTAAGGTATTGCCTTCCCCGGAAATCCGTTTGGAACCGGAAGTAAGCTGCTGATCTAGCGCAAGCACCCTTTGAAACCGCTGCCCTGGCAGCGGTTTTTTTGTGCCAACCGCAGCCGCCAAGTTCGAATTTGTAGGATAAAAACCTGCTTTCATGCCCGGCGCAACAGCACCTGCAGCTAGCAAAAACGAAGTGTTACCCCTACTGCCGGCATAAGGGCTACAGTGGGGCCTGCATAAAAAACCCTCTCAGGATTTCCCGATGACCCGAATGATGTCTGCCGCCCGCCGCCACGCCGTGCTGGCTTCTGTTTTCGCCGCTGCCAGCCTGTCGGCCGCCCACGCCGCCGACAAGGCCGAAGCAGCTCCTGCTGCGCAGGAAGCCGCGCCCGCCGGCGAGCCGCAAGGCCTGCCAGCGCCCAATGCCGCCGCTGAAAAAGCCCTGGGCCAGCGCTTCCAGGCCCTGTTTGCCGCCTTCGAAGGCAAGAGCGCCATCCCCGACAGCAAAAGCTTCACCGAAGACTTCAACCAGCAAGTGAACGCCGATCAGATGAAGCAGGTGTTCCAGCAAGTGCACCAGCTCGCCGGCAACAACTGCCGTATCGTAGGCCAAGTGCCCAGCCCCGTGTCTTATGCCGGCAGCTACTTGCTGCAGTGCGAAAAGGCCTATGTGCCCATGGACATCTCGGTGGAGGAAAAGGCGCCTTACCGCGTGCAAAGCCTGTTGATTCGCCCTGGCTTTATGAAAAAGTAAGCCCGTCGGTATCACCGCTCATTTCGTCAGATTGCCAAAATAATTTGACGATATAAGCAAATACCTATCGGTAATTTCCCCGGTGGTGCGTAAAAATTGACGCTTTCGCGTTAGTTTTCGCACCACTTGGCCATTTCAGCTGGCAATAATGCGTACACTTTTGCCGCTTTGCTGGCAAATCACAAAAGGCTGTCATCGGGCTGCCACAAGCAACCGTTAAGCCCCTACGCTTGATTGCAAAGCGCCAGCTGGTGCCGCTAGCATGCTAGCCACCTTATCAACTTTTGGATCCAAGGATTCACCCATGCGCAAGACCTTGCTCGCTGTTGCGGTGGCCGCTATCGCTGCCCCCGCTTTCGCTGCCGACCTGAAAGTGGCAGTTGACCCGACCTACGAACCATTCACCTACAAAACCCCGCAAGGCGAGGTCACTGGCTTTGACGTGGATATCGCCAAGGCCGTGTGCGAGCAGATCAAGCGCAAGTGCGTGTTTGTGGAACAAGTCTGGGACAGCATGATCCCCGGCCTGCAAGCCAAGAAGTACGACGTGATCGTGTCGTCGATGTCGATGACCGACGAGCGCCGCCGTGTGGTGGATTTCAGCGACCGCTACTACAAGACGCCCAGCGCCGTGGTGCTGAAGAAATCGGCCGAATACACCGGCCCCGCTTCGGCCAAGGGCCTGAAGATCGGCGTGCTCAAGGGTTCCACCCAAGAGAAGTGGGCCATGGGTGAGCTCAAGCCCGCAGGCGCTACCGTGATTCCTTACGAAGCCCAGGACCAGGTGTATCTGGACATCAAGTCCGGCCGCCTCGACGGCACCGTGGCTGACAAGGTGGAAGTGCATGGCGGCTTCCTGCGCAAGCCCGAAGGCGCTGACTACGGCTACAAAGGCGCTGACCAGTACGAAACCAAGTACTACGGCGACGGCATCGGCATCGCGCTGCGCAAGAACCAGGGCGACCTGAAGAAGCAGATCAACGAAGCCATCAAGACCATCCGCAGCAATGGCACCTACAACACCATTGCCAAGAAGTACTTCGACTTTGATCCCTACGGCAACTGATCACTGCCAGGCCCTGCACGCCACGCGGTGTTGCAGCGGCACTCGTCAGGGGTAACACCATGCGGCGCGGCATTCCAGGCTCTTACACTGGAACGCGCCGCAATTGCATTGCCTGCGAGCCTGCCCCAGGCAGGGCGCAGCCTGTTACCGCACCCGGACGACCCGGCACGGCCAGCGCTACGGCGCCGTGCCCGTGCTGAAGGCAAACAACTATGAGTGAATATTTCCAATCGATCCTGATCGGCTCGCTGCTTACGGTGGCCGTATCACTGGCATCGGTGTTCACAGCCACCATCCTGGGGCTGCTGGGTGCCAGTGCCAAACTCTCGGGCAAGCGGCCGCTGGTATGGCTGGCCACGCTGTACACATCGGTGGTGCGCGGCATCCCCGAGCTGGTGATGATGCTGCTCATCTTCTACGGTGGCGCCATCGGCATCAACACCTTGCTCGAGAAAATGGGCAGCGAGCAAAGCGTCGATCTGAACCCCTTTGTCGCCGGCTCGCTCACCATCGGCTTCATCTACGGCGCCTATATGACGGAGACTTTCCGCGGCGCCATCCTCGCCATCCCCAAGGGCCAGATGGAAGCGGCCTGGGCCTTTGGCATGAGCCCGTTCAAAACCTTTGTGCGCATCACCTTGCCGCAAATGGTGCGCTACGCGCTGCCCGGCTTTACCAATAACTGGCTGGTACTGATCAAGGCCACGGCCCTGGTCAGCCTGATCGGCTTGCAGGACATGACGTATCTGGCCAAGCAGGCCAGCGCCGCTGCCCGCCAGCCCTTTGTCTTCTTCTTGTTTACCGCCGCTCTGTACCTGATCTACACCTCGGCCTCGCTGTGGGCTCTGCGCCGTCTGAACGCGCGCTACAGCCTCGGAACGGAAAAGGTGCAGTTATGAATTGGGAAGTCATCTTTCAGCCAGACACCCTGGCTTTGTACGGCGAAGGTCTGGTCACCACGCTCAAGCTGCTGCTCTCCAGCTTGGCCATTGGCGCCGTGCTCGCCATCTTGGGCGCGCTGGCGCTGGTCAGCCGCTCGTGGCTGCTGCGCAAAGTGGTGGGCGCCTTTACCTATTTCATGCGCGGCACGCCGCTGCTGATTCAGGTCTATCTCATCTACTACGGCTTCTCGCAGCTCGAATGGGTGCAGGCACGCTGGGACGAAATCTGGCCCTGGACCTATTTCAAAGAGCCGTTCTTCTGCGCCTTCCTGGCCTTCACACTGAACACCGCCGCCTACACGGCCGAGATGCTGGCCGGTTCGATCCGCGAAACCAGCAAGGGCGAAGTGGAAGCCGCGCGCGCCATGGGCATGAGCCGCTGGCAGCTGATGCGCCGCATCGTCATGCCCAGCGCCATCCGCCGCACCCTGCCTGCTTACAGCAACGAAGTGGTGATGATGCTGCACTCCACCAGCCTGGCCTCTACCGTGCCTTCGCTGGTCGATCTGACGGGCGCCGCCAGCCGCATCTACTCCGACTACTACCTGCCGTTCGAAGCCTATATCGCCGCTGCCGTGGTGTACCTGTGCATCACCTTCATCCTGATCGGCATCTTCCGCCTGGCAGAGCGCCGCTTCCTCGGCTACCTGGCTCCACGCAAGGCCTAAGACATACGCACAAAAGCATTGAAATGAACGCATCGAACTACAAACTGCAGGCACTCGACATCCACAAAAGCTACGGCAGCAACGCCGTGCTCAAGGGCGTGTCGGTCAGCGCCTGCCCGGGCGACGTGATCAGCATCATCGGCAGCTCCGGCTCGGGCAAATCCACCTTTCTGCGCTGCATCAACCTGCTCGAACACCCGCAGCAAGGCCGCATCATCGTGGCCGGCGAAGAGCTCAAGCTTGCGCCCGCCCGCAACGGCGAGCTGGACGCGGTCGACGCCAAGCAGCTGCAGCGCCTGCGCACCAAGCTGGCCATGGTGTTCCAGCACTTCAACCTGTGGGCGCACATGACGGTGTTGCAAAACATCATCGAAGTGCCCGTCAACGTGCTCGGCATCAGCAAGGACGAGGCCGTGGCCCGCGCCCGCAAGTACCTGCAACTGGTCGGTCTGGAAGGCAAGGAAGACAGCTACCCCAACCACATGAGCGGCGGCCAGCAGCAACGCGTGGCCATCGCCCGCGCGCTCGCCGTTGAGCCCGAGGTGATGCTGTTTGACGAACCCACCTCCGCGCTCGATCCCGAGCTGGTGGGCGAAGTGCTGCGCGTGATGCAGGTGCTGGCCCAGGAAGGCCGCACCATGCTGGTGGTGACGCACGAAATGGGCTTTGCCCGCGAGGTGTCGAACCACGTGGTGTTTCTGCACAAGGGCGTGATCGAAGAGCAAGGCAACCCACGCGAAGTGCTGGCCAACCCCAAGAGCGAACGCCTGGCCCGCTTTCTCTCGGGCAACCTCAAATAAGCGGGGGCACAAGGCTCTGCATTCAGCGCCTTGCGTACCAACCCAAACGCCTCCTCGGAGGCGTTTTTTCATGCCCAGGCACAAAGCGAAATCTGCACCAACTTGGCGGTGCAAATGCGCGGCCTCTGCCCGTAGTTAAGGCAAGCTCTTGCGCAGTTCCGCCACTTCGGCGGGGCTGATCGGGTTGTTGTAGTTGTTGCCAAAATGGGTGCGCACATAGTTCACCACATTGGCCACCTGCTCATCGTCGAGCCGCTCTTGGAAGGGCGGCATGGCGTGCATGCCACGCAGCACCACCACGGCCACATAAGCACTGGCGCTGATGCGCACGCTGTTGGCCAGTGGCGGGTAAAAGCCGGTGCCTGTAGCCCCTTCTCCCTGGGCCATGTGGCAGGCCTGGCAGACAGCGGTGTAAATCTGCGCGCCCTCGCGCGCCGAAAAAACCGAGCGTGATTCCGAGAAGCGCTGCATCAGCTCCCGTGTATGCGCGTCGCTGATGGCCAGCGGCGATTCAGTCGCCTTGGCGCGCTCGGCCGCCAACTGGCTGGCACTCGGGTTTTGCTGCACCGGCGGCGTATAAGGCGGCGCCAGTGGCTGCCGGTTCTGGGCCATGGCGCTGCAGCCCAACAGGCCCAGGCTCAGCGCGGCCAACAGGCGTCGGGGAAGGATGTGGATCAACATGGGTAGGCTCCTCTGTCAGTGGCAGCAGTGCTCGCCCTCAAACCGCCGTGGCCTTGGCTTGCAGGCGCTGGATGGCGTCGAGCGACGACAGCACCGCGCCCTCTTGCCAGCCTTCCACGTAAGAGACATGTTCTCCGGCCAGCACGATGCGGCCGTCGATAGGCGTGAGGTGGTCGTAGTGCTGGCGGCGCATGTCCTCGGCCCAAAAAGCGCGGCAGCCGAGCATCCACGGAATGCGGTGCCAGGCCATCGAGAAGCCGTTGCGAAACTCCTGCTTGTACTGCGGGTGAATCTGCGCGCCATATTCCAGCGCTACGCGCATGCGCTCGCTCGGCGTCATCGAGCTGAAGGTGAAGGCATTGGTGGTGTTGACCGCGTAGGCGCCCAGCAGCACGGCCGGTCCCTTCTTCATGTAGTTGTACGAGGGGTACGAGATCTGCTGGATAGGCAAATCGGTATAGGTCACACCGCCGTAGATGCGCTCATCGTCTTCCCAGAAACGGCGGTTGAACTCCAGCCCCACGCGGAAGGCCGAGGTATACGGCAGGTTGCGCAAAGCCATGCGCATCTGGTTGTTCACCTGGATATCCATCTGCGCCAGGATCGTGGCAGGCAAGGTGCAAACGCACCAATCGGCGCGCACTTCCTGGCTCTTGCCGGGCTCGCGCGTGTCTTCAAAGCGCACGGTAACCGCGCTATCGCTTTGCGCGATCTGCGTCACCCGCGAGTTCAGGCGGATCACGCCGTTCAGCGATTGCCCCATGGCTTCGGTCAGCCTGTCCATGCCACCCTTGGGCACGAACATCACGCTCTGGGTCAGCATTTCGTCGAACACGCCCAGATGCCCCCAGAGCTTGGAGCTGAGCAGATCGGACAGCCCGATGGGCTCCGACGGCTCGGGCTTGGCCATCTGCCCGCCCGCAGGCGACACCGCAAAACCGCGCCGGTTGCTCACCGCCCGGCTCTTGACGTAGCGGTACTGGTTGTCCAGCACACCCCAAGCTTTGAGGTTGGCCAGCAGGCTCTCCTTGTCGGCCACCGTCACCGCCTGGTCCAAAGCACCCTGGCTGGTGGCCTTGGCCAGCAGCTCAGAGACATGGCCGCGCACATCCGACATCACCTCGCGGTAGCGCTTGGGCTTGCCACCAAAGGCCTGGCTGTCGTGCAGATAGGTGTTGTTGTTGAACTGGTTGAAAGGCTCCAGCTCCACGCCGAATTCCCGGTAGTAATCGAGCAGGCCGGCATGGTGGTAAGGCACGCGCCAGGCGCCCACTTCCAGCATGTTGCCGGGCGCGAACTGCACGGTCTGCGTGGTGCCATCCATCTCGGTGATGCGGTCGCCGCCGCGCACCGTCCAGACCCGGCCACCCACGCGGTTCTGGTATTCGAGAATCTGCACCTGGTAGCCAGCTCGGCGCAGCTCGTGCGCAGCGATCATGCCGGCCAGGCCCGCCCCCAAAATGACCACCGACGCACCAGGCTTGGCGCCTTGCAGGCGGATCGGGCCCTGGTAGGTGGACTGGGCGGCCAAACCCATCGACATCATGGCGTGGTACATGGCCGTGCCGCCACCAATCTTGCCGATCATCGACAGCAGCTGGCGCCGGCTGAGCCCGTTTGGGTCTGTAGTGTCCATGAAAGCAACTCCCTAGCGTGTACAAGGACAGTCTAGAAACCTAGGCCCTCACCGAGAAATTGCCAATTTTCTGCACTGCATGTAGGTGCAGCGCCCACGGTCTGTCAGGTTTTCAGAAAGGCCAGAAAATCGGGATGAAATACACGCCCAGCAGCCAGAAAATCAGGTTCAGCGGCAAACCCACCTTGAGAAAATCCGTGAACTTGTAGCCCCCCGCGCTGTAGACCATGGTGTTGGTCTGGTAGCCCACCGGCGTGAGAAAACTGGTGGAGGCCGAGAAGGTGACCGCAATCAAAAACGGCGTCGGGTCCACATCCATCATCTTGGCCGTAGACATGCCAATCGGCGTCAGCAACACGGCGGCGGCCGAGTTGCTCATCAGCTCTGCCAGCAGCAAAGCCATCAGGTACATCACGGCCAGCACCACATGCGGCCCCATATCGCGCACCAGGCCAATCGTGTTGTCGACGATGAACTCCGCCGCGCCCGAGGTACTCATGGCCACGCCCAGCGGCAGCAGGCCAGCCATCAGCATGATGATTTTCCAATCCACCACCTCGTAAGCCTCGTCGGCCTCCACGCAATCGGCCACCACCATGGCCAGCGCGCCCAGCAGCGCGGTGATCGCAATCGGGGCCAGGCCCAGGGCCGATGTGCCAATGACAGCCACCATCACGCCCAGCGCAAAAGGCGCGCGCCAACCCTTGGGCTTGGGCGCATCGCGCTCGGTCAGCACCACCACTTCCTTGCTCTTGCGCAGCCGGCCCATCTCTGACTCGGGCAGCAGCACCAGCAAAATATCGCCCACCGACAAGCGCACCTTGCCAATTTTTTCGCGCAGCACCTGGCCGCGCCGCTGCACGCCCAGCACCACATATTCCTGGTTGCGCCAGCTGCGGTTGATGGCGTTGAGCGTGCTGCCGACGATACGCGAATTGGGCGCAATCATCACCTCGGTCACCACCTGCTCGCCCTTTTCCTCCAGCTCCTTGGCCTTGAACTCGTAGGCCGGGTTGATCTCCAGCCCGGTCTTATTCTTCAAATCGAGCAGATCCGACCAGTCGCCGCGCGCCAGCAGCACATCGCCCTCTTGCAGAATCTGCGCCCGCGGCGAGATGATCATCTCCTTGCCACGCAGCAGCTCCAGCACGTAAACGCCATAGGTCTCGCCCAGCTTGGCATCGCCCACCGAAGTGCCGATCAGAGGCGATTTCTCCATCACCCGCAGCTCGGTCAGATACTTGCCCAGCTCGTAATGCGCCTCAAGCTGGCTGTTGCTGGTATCGGGCAGCAGCCAGCGCCCCATCGTCAGCAAATACACGCAGCCCGCGGCCATGCAGATCACGCCGAGCGCGGTGAACTCGAACATGCTGAAACCGGGGTGGCCCAGGTCTTTGGCGATCGAATTCACAATCAGGTTGGTGGAGGTACCCACCAAGGTACACACGCCGGCCATCTGCGACACGTAAGACAGCGGAATCAGTGCCTTGGAAGCAGCCATGCCCACGCTGGCCGTGGCTGCAATCACGATCGGCATGAACACCGCCACCACCGCCGTGTTGTTGACAAAAGGCGCAATCACCGCCAGTACGGCAAACAAAATCAGCAAAAACTGAAACGGCGATTTCGCCTTTCCGAGCAAGGTGCCTATGCCCGAGAGCGCACCGCTGTTCTGCAAGCCAGCGGCCAGGATGAACATGGCGGCCACCGTCACCGTGGCCGAGTTGCTGAAGCCGCTGAGCGCATCTCCCACACCGACCAGCCCCAGCAGCGTCAGCGAGGTCAGCACCAGAATCGCCACCAAATCCATGCGCAACTTCTCGGTACTGAACAACACCACGGCCACAAAGGCAATCAGCAACACCAACCCGATCTGCAAGCTCATCGCATCCTCACTCTGTTACGGCTTGGGTCAAGCATGCAAGAGCGGGCAAGTGGCCGGTGTAAGAAATATTCTTATCGCCACAGTCGCTCGCACCGACAGCGCCCAGACATGCGCGTGACGCGGTGCTGCCAGCGACTTTCGCTACAGCGCAATGCGCCAGCTGTAGTGCTGCATGTCGAGCATGCGCGCATGGGCCTGTGCCCATGCAGCGCTGCGCTTAGCGGCTGTCGCGCTTGGCTTCGTTCGCACGGGTGCGCGAGCGCGCCGAGGCGTGGATTTTTTTGTTGACCGGCTTGGCCTTGAGCGGGTTCTTGCGGGCTGCCGATGCGGGCATCGAGGTGGGCACCGCGCCCTTGGCCTTGTCGCTGGCCGAGCCACTCACCAGGCTCTTGCCGGCTTTGCCCTTGCTCGCTTTTTTGGGTGCAGCGCTGGTGGCCGATTTTTTGGCCACGGCCTTGCGCACGGCTTTGACCAGGCCAGTCACCGATTTGGTGGCCGGCTTGCTGGCTGCTTTCTTGGCCGCTTTCTTGGCGGCAGACTTGGTGGCTGTTTTGCCTGCTGCCTTGGTTGCGGTTTTGGCAATGGTTTTGGCTGCGGTTTTGGCCGCGGTTTTCTTCACTGCTGTTTTGCTGGCGGTTTTTTTGACGGCCGTCTTGCCGGCTGCAGCGCGGTTGGATTTGGCGCCACGCGCTTGCACGGCGTCCAGCGCCTCATCGGCGGCCGAGCGCTTGGAACGTGCCAACTGGCGCGCCGTGGTGCCCTGGGTGCCACGCATGGCGATGTCTGCACCACCGCTGGCACGCACACTGCCAGTGCGTTTGCTGGCAGCAGCTTTGGCGGGAGCTTTCTTTTTGGCGGGCGCGTTTTGCGCTTTTTCCAGCTGTGCTTCAAAGCGCGACAGCACTTCCTGCATCACCTCGGCCTTGACTTCGGTGCGTGCGTTCTCACCACCCATGGGCTTGCGCGCGGTGGCCGGGCTTGCGCCCGTACGCACCACCTGGCGCTGGTGCAGATCGCGAAACTTGTTGCGCAGCGCACGGGCGCGTTTGATTTTGGCTTCCAACTGGCGCACCGTGAAAGCCTTGATGGCAGTGGCTCGGCTGGCCTGGAACAGCTCCAGCTCGGCCTGGGTCAGCAGACTTTGTACTTGGCGGGTGGTGTAGCTCACGGCATCTCCTTGGTCACAACGGTTGGCAGCAAACCCAGCGGTTGCAAACAAGGTGCGGATGCTTCCGGCCGTGCCTGCGCTGGCAGCTTTGACTTGGCATTTTTCTCCAGCACCCAGCCCACGCCGTGTCAGCCAATACCGCGCATTGCATAGCGCGAATGCTCACAAAATTGAGTTGCAGCATGCCACACCCTTACCGCTCGGTGCGCTGCAACAGAGCAGCACCAAGCCATCACTGAGCCTTCAACGCGCCTGCGTTTGGCGATCCCTGGTGTCGATGTTCGGATAATTCTCAAAAGTCTTTTTCACCCGCTCGCGCAGCCAGATGATGGCCGGATCGTGGTGAAAACGCGGGTGCCAATGCTGGTTCAGCGGAAAAGGCGCAATCGCCACCGGCGGCTCGAACGAGCGCACCACCTGCAATTGCGTATACACATCGGCCAGCGCTTGCGGCACGGTGGCGAGCAGATCGGGGTGGCGGTCCATCAGCAGCGGCACCATCAGAAAGTGCGGAGTGATCACCGAGATATTGCGCCGCACGCCTTGGCTCTCCAGCGCAATGTCGTAGCTTTCGGTGGTGCGGCCGGTGAGCGAAACCACTACGTGCGGCAAGCTCTCGAACAGCTCGCGCGTCATCTCGGTGCCCACTTTGCTGTTGCGCACGCTGGCGATGGTGCGGAACTCGTGCAGAAACAGCCGCTGCTGGTACAGGCCTTTGGGTGCCGCGCGGATGGAGCCCAGCGCCAGATCGGCCTCACCCGTGGCCAGCAGGTTTTCGATCTGCTCTACAGGCACTTGCAAGGTGCGTAGCGTGCATTGCGGCGCCTCGCGTTTGAAGCGCTCCAGCAGCGCGGGCAAAAACACCAGCTCGCCCATGTCCGTCATGCAGATGGTGAAAGTGCGTGTGGCGGCCGCCGGGTCGAAAACCGCACCGGGCAATATGTTGCGGCGCACGCTGGTCACCACATCAACAACGGCCGGGCGCAGGCTGGCCGCTTTGTTGGTGGGCTCCATGCGAGTGCCAACCTTGACAAACAGCGGGTCGTCAAAAAACTGGCGCAGCCGGTTGAGGGCGTGGCTGGTGGCGCTCTGGGTCAGGCCCAGCGCGTCGGCAGCCTTGGTCACGCTGCCTTCGCGCAGCAGCGCATCAAACACCAACAGCAAGTTCAGATCGAGAGGCGGTGCATGCATGGCCTGCATTCTAGGCATGAACTGGCGTTTGTTGATGCATGACAACCCTTGCCCTAGATTGGAGGCATAAGGCCCGCAGAGGCCGGTTCAGACACCAAACAGGAGACCCCACCATGTTCATCAAAAACACCTGGTATGTAGCAGCCTGGGACCACGAAGTCACCAAGGAAGGCATGTTCAACCGCACCATCATCGGCGTGCCCGTGCTGATGTACCGCAAGCAGGACGGCGAGATCATCGCCCTCGAAGACCGCTGCTGCCACCGCGGCGCACCGCTGTCGGTGGGCCGGCGCGAAGGCGATTGCGTGCGCTGCATGTACCACGGCCTGAAGTTCGATGCCAGCGGCCAGTGCGTCGAGGCGCCCGGCCAGACGCGCATCCCCATTCAGGCCAAGGTGCGCACTTTCCCGGTGGTCGAGAGCCACCGCTGGATCTGGATCTGGATGGGCGATCCCGAGCTGGCCGACCCGACCCTCATCCCCGACACGCAGTGGCTCGACCACCCGGACTGGCGCAGTCTGGACGGCTACATCCACTACGACGTGAACTACCTGCTGATCTGCGACAACCTGCTCGATTTCTCGCACCTGCCCTTTGTGCACCCCACCACGCTGGGCGGCGGCGCAGATTACGCGGCCCAGCAGCCCAAGGTGGAGCGCCTGGAGAACGGCGTACGCATCACGCGCTGGGCCATCGGCATCGACCCACCGCCGTTTGCTACAGCGGTCAAAGACTGGGCCGGCAAGGTGGACCGCTGGAACATTTACAACTTCACCCTGCCCGCAACACTGCTGATGGATTCGGGCATGGCGCCCACCGGCCAGGGCGCGCAAGAAGGCAACCGCGAAGGCGGTATCGAGTTCCGTGGCTGCCAGGCGATCACGCCCGAAACCGAAAATTCCACCCACTACTTCTTCGCCCACCCGCACAACTTCGCCATCGACAAGCCCGAGGTCACCCAATCCGTGCACCAGGCCGTGGTGGATGCGTTTGACGAAGACCGCGACATCATCACCGCGCAGCAAAAAAGCCTGGCGCTGGCCCCCGATTTCAAGATGGTGGCCTTTGGCATTGACTCGGCGCTGAACCAGTTCCGCTGGATTGTCTCGCGCCGCATCGAGCAGGAAGCAGCCGAAGCCGCCCTGAAAAAAGCCGCCGCTGCGCCCGCCGCCGCCACTGCCAACCCACAAACTGCGGGGTAAACCATGCAAGTCCAAGTTGCCCGCCTCTTGCACGAGGCGCAGGATGTCGTCGGCCTGGAACTGCGCGCCATCGACGGCGGCGAGCTGCCGGCTTTCAGCAGCGGCTCGCACATCGATGTGTTCTTGCCCAATGGCATTTGCCGCCAATACTCACTGGCCAACTGCCCGTCCGAGCGCCACCGCTACGTGATCGGCGTGGGCCTGGCAGCCAACTCACGCGGCGGCTCCAGCTATGTACACCAACAGCTGCAAGTGGGTCAGCAACTGGAGATCAGCGCGCCGCGCAGCCTGTTTGGCCTGGGCGAAGCGGCCAGCGAACACTGCTTTATTGCCGGCGGCATTGGCATCACGCCCATCATGAGCATGATCCGCCACTGCGAAGCCACGGGCCAGCCCTGGCGCCTGCTGTACTGCGTGCGCAGCCGCAGCCGCGCGGCCTTTGCCTGGACGCTGGCTGGTTTTGGCGGCCGAGTGCAGCTGTTTGTCGACGAAGAGGCAGACGGCCAGCGCTGCGACCTGCAGCAATGGCTGGCAGCCACGCCCGCTGGAGCCCATGTGTACTGCTGCGGCCCCGAAGGGTTGATGAACGCAGTAGAAGCCGCAGCACAAATACAAGGCTTGCCCAAAGCCGCCGTGCACTTTGAGCGCTTTGCTCCACCCGAGGCCGCCGCCGCACAAAACGCCGCCAACGCAGCCAATGCCGGCGAATTCACCGTGGTGCTGCACCGCAGCGGCGAACGCATCACTGTGGGCGCCCAGCAAAGCTTGCTCGAAGCACTGGAATGCTCGGGCCAGAGCCTGCCCTTCTCTTGCCGCGAAGGCATGTGCCGCAGCTGCGAAATCCCCCTGGTGAGCGGCGAAGCCGACCACCGCGACTATGTGCTCAGCGACGAAGAGCGCGCCGCCCACCAATGCATTCTGCCCTGCGTATCGCGGGCTCGCAGCGCCGAGCTGGTGCTGGATCTTTGATTCCCCACAACCCAAAAAAACGGAGACAACAATGATCAAACAACTGGCACTGGGCAGCCTGGCCCTGGGCATGGCGCTGTCCGCCTCGGCCATCGACAGCAACTACCCCACGCGACCGATCCGCGTGGTGGTGCCGTATGCCGCCGGTGGCGCTACCGATTTCATCGCCCGCACACTGGGCGAGCGCCTGGGCAAAACCTTGGGCCAGCCGGTGGTGGTGGACAACAAAACCGGCGCGGCCGGCGCCATTGGCGCAGGCGAAGTGGCCCGCGCCAAGGCCGACGGCCACACCTTGCTGCTCACCATTACCGATTCGCAGATCAACAACACCGCACTCTATAAAACCCTGGCCTACAACCCGGAGAAAGACTTTGTCGGCATCTCACAGATCGTGCGCAGCCCGGCACTCATCTCTACCCACCCTGCCACCGGCATCAAAAGCCTGGCCGACCTCAAAGCCAAGCTCGCCAGCGGCGCCAAGCTCAGCTACGGCAGCTGGGGCATTGGCGGCCTGGGCCACCTGGCCGGCGAAACCCTGAGCCGCGACTTGAACGCCGAGATGGTGCATGTGCCCCAGCGCGGCGAAGGCCCGGTGGTGACCGATCTGCTCTCGGGCACGGTCGATGTCGGCCTGTCCTCGGTAGCCAGCGCCATGCAACATGTGCCCGGCGGCAAAGTCGTGCCCCTGGCCGTGCTGGGCCGCCAGCGCTCCACCACCTTGCCGCAGGTGCCCACCATGGCCGAGCTGGGCTTCAAAGACCCGCTCTACGACAGCAACGTCTGGATCGCCATCCTCGCGCCCGCCAAAACCCCGCCCGCCATCGTCGAGCGCCTGGCCAAGGAAGTGCGCGCCGCCGTGGCCACGCCCGAGGTCAGCCAGCTCTTCGTCTCACGCGGCTTTGAGCTGATGAACACCACGCCGCAGCAGTTCGCCGCCAACTACCAGGCCGAGTTCGGCGTCATCACCCAGCGCATCCGCGATCTGAAGATCGAGCCACGCTGAAGCTTGGGCGCTAGCGCTGCCATCCGTACTGGCAGCGCTGCGCGTGCAGGCTGCCAGCCGCCGCACACGTACCACAAGCGCCGGGTATTTCTTTGTTAATACGAAACCGAGGACAGGGCGCGGTTAAAGCGCTTTGCGCAACACTTCCTGGGTGTGCTCAATATGCTCCTGCAGCAAGGCCACCGCATGCGCCGCATCTTTTGCTCGGCACGCTGCGATGATGGCGCGGTGCTCGTCTTGCGGTGCCTTCAGTCCCACGCGGTGCGATTGGCGTGTGCGCAATTGAATATCCACGCCACGCACCAGGTCCTCGATCATTTGCAGTAATTTGGGCCGACCGCAGGGTGCATACAAGCGCAAATGAAACTGCAGATTCAACTCGGACCAATCTGCAGGCGACTGACTGGCCTCATAGGCTTTTAGAATTTTCTCCAATGCACTGAAATCCGCGCGTTTCATGGCGGGAATGGCCAGTTGCAGGGCGCGCGTTTCCAGCCCAATGCGGATGTCCAATGTTTCCAACAAGTCGCCAACGCTTTTGCTAGCCACGACCGAGCCCGTGTAAGGCACATGCTGCACCAGCCCTTCGCTTTGCAAGCGCTTCAAGGCCTGGTTTACCGGCAGGCGGCTGACGCCAAAGCGCTGCGCCAGCGCCTCTTGCTTGAGCTGCACACCCACAGCCAAACTGCCATCCAAAATCATCTGGCGGAGCGCATCAGTCACGCGGTCAACAGCAAGTACAGGGGGCGAGTTCTCGGTCATGGATCAAAAGCAAATGGCTGCGCGAATTGTAGAGGCCCGGCGTACCAGCCAACCAGGGCCTTCCAGAGCCGCTCATGTCTGGGGCAACACCTGCTCAGAGTTGACGCCCAAGAAACGACCGCCAATCACCCAGTTTTGCGCATCTATGTCGCAAAAGACAATCTGCACCGACTCAAGCGTACAGCCGCTGTACTGCACCATAGCCTCGGTAATGGCCTGCGCCAACTGCGCTTTTTGTCCCTGGCTGCGGCCAGCAGTCATTTCCACATGAATCGTGGGCATCGCTCAAATTCCCTTGTCCGTTGGGTTGGCGTACAAGGCCTTGGTCGCCTCCGTCATTGGGAAATTCAGGTTCAGATGACGGGGCGGGATCGGCGAGTTGAACCACTTGGCATACAACGCATGGATTTTTCCGCTAGCCATCAAACCGTGGACCGCCTGGTCGACCAAAGCTTTGAAAGCCGTGTCATCCTTGCGAAACATGATTCCATAGGGCTCTTCGCGCAGAGTTTCCGGCAAGATGGTGTACTCGGCGGGACTGTTGGAAGCCGCAATCTGGCCGGCCAATAACACGTCATCCATCACGAAAGCACTAGCTCGGCCAGACTCCAGCAACAAGAACGCATCGGCATGGTCCTTGCCAAGAATTTCAGATACTTTGATGCTCTCGGTCTTTTGGTAACTGCGCAGCAAAGGGATGGATGTGGTGCCAGTCGTGGTGGCAATGGTCTTGCCATTCAGATCGGCTAGGCTGTTAATGCCTGCGTTCTTTTTAACGGCGGCCCGCACACCCACCATGATGTAGTTGGGACCGAAAGCGACCTGCTGCTGGCGAGCCATGGAGTTGGTAGTGGAGCCGCATTCCATATCCACCGTTCCATTGACCACCAGCGGAATGCGATTTTGCGAAGTAACTGATTGGTATTTGACGCTCAGCTGAGGCAAGGCCAGTTGCTTTTTGATGGCATCGACCACGACCAAGCAAATGTCATTGGCGAAGCCGATCGGCTCCGCACCCGCACTGGTGACATAGGAAAAAGGAATCGACGACTCTCGATGACCAATCGTCACGCTGCCGCTGTTGCGGATTTTGTCCAGCGTTGAAACGCCAGTCTGAGCACTCGCCAGCTGCGAGCCCAGCAACAGGCAGGCGGTCATGGTTTTTACCAATAATTTCATAGGTGAGTCCTTAAAAAATTGCCAATCACTATGCATTGACACCGACACATTGGATACAATATTGGATACATTGTCAACGCGGTAAACCGCAGTACCTAGGAGTGAGCAACCATGCAGGCAAAAGAATCCGGATCGTTTGACGTTGTCGTCATGGGGGGAGGCATCATTGGCTCGGCCATCGCCTATTTCCTGCTAAAGGAGTCGCCCGGCTTGTCCGTGGCCGTCGTGGAGCCAGATTCCAGCTACGAGTTTGCGTCTGCACTACGTGCCTCCGGCGGCTGCCGTGTGCAATTCACATGTCCTGAAAATATTGAGATGTCGAAATTCAGCATCGACTTCATCAAGAACTTCGACAACACCATGGGCACTGCCAAACACTCCGCCCACGTCAGCTGGGTAGAGGGTGGCTATCTGTTCATCGTGCCGCCGGAAGATGTCAAAAACCTGGAGCGCAACGCCAAGATTCAGCAAGCACACGGCTGCATCGCCGAGCTGCTGACACCGGCTGAACTCAAGCAGCGATTTCCGTCCATGCAAGTGAACGACTTGGGAGCAGGCGTTCACACACCTCACGATGGATGGTGCGATCCCAACGGTCTGCTCTGGGGTTTCCGCCGCAAAGCGGTAGAGTTGGGCGCGGTCTATATCAGCGGACGAGTGCAATCGGCCCAAGTGGATACGATCAAGGCCCAATCCATCACGCTCGACAATGGCCAAGTGCTGCAGGCTGAGGCATTTGTCAATGCCACTGGTGCCTGGTCCGAAGGCACAGCGGCACTTTTTGGCATGCATTTGCCTATTTCACCCATGCGCCGATTCGAACACTATTTCACCGCAGGTTCGCCAGTCGAGCACCTGCCCTATGTGAAAGACACTGCCCGGCTGGCGTTCCGCTCCGAAGGCAATGGCTTCTCTGGCGGCTTGGTTGATGGCAGCGAACAGCGTGGTTTCAACTTCGATATCGACCACGATTATTTCGAGCGCGTGGTCTGGCCCGCTGTTGCACATCGATTCCCAGCGTTCGAAGCCGCCAAGTGCCATCGCACCTGGTCTGGTTTGTACGAAGTCAACGAGCTGGACGGCAATCCAGTCATTGGCAGCTGGACCGGCGGCCTGCCCAACCTGTACACCGCCGCCGGCTTTTCTGGCCACGGCATGATGCACGCACCCGCGGCCGGACGAGCCATTGCCGAATTGGTGGTGCATGGCCGCTACCAAACCCTGGATCTTGAGCGGATGGGCTACCAACGCGTAGCAAGCAACACGCCTTATGCCGAGGCGGGCATTCTGTAGCCCTACAACCCCACCCATCCGTTTTAGCAACGCCTCCTTCGGGAGGCGTCATGCGTTTTGATGACTGCAATCGAGCTCTCGCAAAGGGCCTGTCACACCTTCAACAGCACCGGTTATGCAGCCGCTATAAACTATCAAATCAATAGCTGCCAGCGCATGCTGCATGGCAGCTATTGTAGATAACCAGCTATAGCTCTGCGCATGCCCTCCCCCTTGCCACCCAGCCCCGAAGCCGCTGATTTTTCTCTCCTGAAGATTGCAGTGCCGGCGTTTGGGCCTTCGCTGTTATTTGGTTTGGGCGAAGGCGCAGTGCTGCCGGTGATTGCGCTGGTAGCGCGTGATCTGGGTGCATCCGTCTCGGTCGCGGCGCTGATCGTGGGGCTGATCGGCATAGGCTCGCTGCTCAGCAATATTCCGGCTTCGCTGTTCACCGTGCGCTTTGGCGAGCGCTGGGCGATTGTGGCCGCCGGGCTGTGGAGCGCGCTGGGCATGGCGGTCTGCGTGTGGACAAGCCAGCTGTGGCTGTTTGCGCTGGGTTGCCTGATGGTGGGCATGTCGCAAGCCGTCTACAACCTGGCACGGCAAAGCTATATGACCGAAGCCGTGCCCGTCGCCTACCGCGCGCGGGCGCTTTCCACGCTGGGCGGTGTCATGCGCATCGGCATGTTCATCGGCCCGTTTCTGGGCGCCTGGGCCATGCACCAATGGGGTTTGTATGCTGCCTTTGGCATTGGCATTGCTGGCGTGCTCTGCGCTGCTGCGGTGGGCCTGCGCGTACCTGATCTGGTAGCGCCGCCGCTGCCTGCAGGCCAGACGGCGCCTGCCGAGCCTCCGTCCATTCGCTCCATCTTGCGCGAGCATCGGCGCGTGTTCCTCACGCTCGGCCTGGGCATTTTGCTGGTGAGCGCCGTGCGCGCTTCGCGCCAGGTGGTGATCCCGCTCTGGGCCGACCATCTGGCTCTGGCACCGGCGGCCGCCTCATTGATCTACGGGCTGGCCGGTGGCATCGACATGCTGGTCTTCTACCCCGCCGGCAAGCTGATGGACCTGAAAGGCCGGCGCTGGGTGGCCGTGCCTTCCATGCTGGTCATGGGCGCCGCCATGCTGCTGATGCCGCTGAGCACCGGCTTTGTCACGCTACTGTTGGTGGCCTTGGCGCTGGGTTTTGGCAACGGCATTGGCTCGGGCCTGATCATGACCTTGGGCGCCGACCACGCACCGCGCCACGGGCGCGCGCATTTTTTGGGCGTTTGGCGCCTGGCGGCAGACATTGGCTCGTCGCTCGGCCCCGCCCTGCTCTCGCTGCTGGCTGCGAGCCTGTCGCTCGCCAGCGGCATTGTCTGCACCGGCCTGCTCGCCTTTGGCGCGGCGGCAGCGCTGGCGCGCTGGATTCCGGCGCGGCCGAAAGCGCCATAGCGACGTTCAGTGGGACGATGGTTTCTTATCAGCTTGGCCGTAATACATTTGTAACCCGTGCGGCAGCCAACATACACAATATGCGCCTTTCCACACCCTAGTTCCGCCAAAAATGCGTCCATCCTTCATGGCACGCTCGCCCAGCGGATCGCTGTACAGGTTTGATTTTTCAGCTTTTATGACAAGCGCTGTGGTTTTTCGGAGCTAGCAGACGCTCATGGCTTTTGCTACATTGTCGATTGATTAAACCAATCAACAATCAATTAATGAATGCCATGAGCTATTCAAAACCCGCTTACTCTGCCCTGCTCCGCCTCTGGCTACGCCTGTCCGCCCTGGTTCTGGTGCTGGTGGCAGCGCCCAGTTGGGCGCAGACCTCAGCCCAAATCTTGGTGCTGACCACCCATGAGGGAACGCCTACCCAAGCACCTTATAAAGACGATGGCCTCTGGGCATCTAATGGTCTGGCCCGCGCATTTGGCTATACCGATGCAGTTGACGCTGTGCCCACTATCACTCCATCAGCCCCGGGCAATGTCTATCTGCGCAGCACGCCCAAGGTGGTGTACAAGTACGGCGCACTCTCAATCCGCGCCAAGAAAACCAGTGATGTCGTCATTGCCGGGGGCACGGCTGGCAGCAAGAATCTGGTCCGGGTCACCAACTCTGCCAACCCCGCTGCTGAAGAAGTAGTGGAGGTGGATGACAGCAACGTCTTCCTGGACCCCAACGATCTCAGCCTGTTCAAGCCCGCCAATGCCGAGCGCTATGACCTGGTGGTGGTGGGCAGCACCTATTTCAAAGTGGTGGATGAAGCGTATGCAACGCTCGCTACGCTGATGAAAGACCCGGCGCGCAAGCCCGGGGCGATTTTGTATTTTGTCGATTCGTGCTGCGACTCTGCGGTTTCCCACTCCAGCAACGTGGCACGCTTCAACAGCGAAATTCTGAAACCGGCCACCGGCCTCAGCACCAGCTTGGACAGCTACAACGGCAACACCGCTGTTGGCATGCTCAACAACACGACTGCGGCTGCGGAATACACCCGGTCGTTCAAAAACAACAGCAGCAACAGCATCGTCAACCTGGAAACCTTGCAAGGCGGCTACTACCAGTGGTTGCTTGGTATTCCCGCCGTCAACCAACTGTTCCGGCTGGATGGCGCAACCGATGGCAATGTTTATGGTGCCTTTTTCCCCACCAAAGATATTTTCAAGACCGAGCCCAACGGCGGCACCTGTACCTTCGCCGTCGTCGACATCTCGCCCTTCGACAACAACAACTTCGCCAGCAATGTTCAAACATCCGCCACGCAAGGCACGCGCAATGTAGGACAGGCCTTTATCGACGCCGCCTTGGGCGGTGGCTCTTGCGGTGGCATGGCATCCATTGCGGCCACACCTGCCAGCCAGAACCTGACGCTCAAGCCACCTGCTACGCCGAACACCATGGTGCTGACCATCACCAACAAATCCCTGGTGGCGGGCACAGCCATCAGTGGGGGCACGGTCAAAGCCAGTCTGCCCGCGAATCTGGCGTTCGCCGGCACGCCTGCCTCAACCTGCACCAACGGCACCAACTCCACACCGCTGGCGGTGACGGTCAACGGCACGGCTTTTGAGATTTCGGGCATCGGCATCCCTTTTGGCCAAAACTGCAGCATCACGCTGCCTGTGCAGTGGAGCGACACCAGCGACCCTGCTACCAATGCCTGCATCAAAGCCGCCTCAAACACCAGCCAGCTGACCATCACACCTGGCGCCACCACGGGTAACAGCTTCAGCACCACCCAAGGCCAGACCAACGATTTGGCCCAATCAGCCGTGGTATGCAGCGCGCCCGAGCTGCTGCTGGAGCAAAGCGGCTTCCCCACCAGCGCGCTCAAGGCAGGCGATACCGTGAACTACACGGTCACCGTGAGCAACCTCAGCGAAAGCGCAGCGGTGGACAGCGCCCTGCTCAACAATGTGCTGCCTGCCGGTGTAGACCCAGCCACCGCCACCATCACCGCTGCCGCAAGCAACCCGCTGGGCTGCGTCTCCACCGGTGCTTGCAGCCTGGCGGCCAAAGACCCGGCCAATACCACGGCACCGCAGGCCAGCTTTACGGTCAGCTTTGTTGTGCCCACGGGCATGGGCCAGCTGTCACTGAGCGCCAATGCACGCCTGTCCGCCAACCAGGCCAGCACACAGGCCGAGGTTACGCTGGCCAACAACGACCTGGCCTTGTCTGCGCCCGTACAAAAGACGGTGACCGTGCGCGCCATCCTCAATGGTGGCAATGGCGAGTTCCCTGCACAATCGCTGGCCTACAGCCTCACAGGCTGCACCGCCAGCCCGGCGCCAAGCCCGGCTGCGCTGAACTTTGACAGCCACACCGCAGGCAACGACCACACCGTCAGCGCCAGCGAAACCTGCAGCGCCAGCTTCAGCGCCAAGCCCGGCCCGACACCCAGCGCCGGCGGGTACACGCTGGCATCGGACACCCCGGCCATCAGCACCACCACCGACCCGGCAACCGGCAACCAGGTGATTGAGGCCGTGTGGACAGCTGCTGCACCAGGCACGGCCAGCGTCAAAGGCTCGATCGTCCACGGCGCCAGCGCCCTGCCCGCAGGCCTCGCCGGACAAAGCCTGAACTACAACCTGGTGTGCTCGCCCAGCGCCGCCTTGCCAACAGCCAGTGGCGTGCTGACGGTAGACGCCAATGGCCTGCTGAGCAGCCCGGACAAACAGGTAGCCGCCGGCTCCTCGTGCAGCTTGCAACTGAGCTCCAGCCTGACGCCCCCGGCCGGCTACCGCCTGGAGGCGCCTGTGCAAACGCAAATGGGCAACAACTTTGTCGTAAGCATCCAACTGGTGCCGACGCTGAGCATTGCTGCCCGCATCGACACGCCTGCTGGTAGCACGGCCGATTTCTCGGCACTGCTGCAGCCCCTGGCCTATACCGTGACAGCTTGCCAGGCCACGCCTGCTGCTGGCGCGGCCGTTCCCAAGCTCAATGCCAACGGTGAAGTACAAACCCACAGCATTGCCGAAGGCACGCAGTGCGAGTTCGACTTTGCCGGCGGCCCCAACGCCAGCCTGCTGCCCGCAGGCTATACCCTGGCATCGAGCACGCCCACCATCACCCGCAGCAAGTCGACGCAAGCCAAAGCGGCGGCATCGGGCCCGCAATCGGTGGTGGTGACCTGGACCGTGTTGGCGCCTGGCGCCGCCGCGGTGAGCGGCAGCATCACCGGCATGCCCGCCGGCTTTGCCGCCACCCTGGCTGGCAAAACCCTGGGCTTTGCGCTCAGCTGCAGCCCCAGCGCCGCCAGCCCCGCGGCCGGCACGCTGACGGTAGACGCCAACGGCGCCCTGAGCACCAGCACCAGCCCCACGGTTGCCGCTGGCAGCACCTGCACGCTGGGCCTGAGCAGCGACCCTTCCACCCTGCCTTTGCCAGCCGGTTATGAATGGGCTGCGCCCGTTATCAGCAGCCCCAGCAGCAATGTGTTTGTGGTGACCTTGGCCATGCAAGCCAAAGCCACGGCCGGCACACCTACCCCGGTGCCCAGTCTGCAAAACGGGGCCTTGACGGCCCTTGTGTTGCTGATGGCCTTGGCCGGCCTGCGCCGCAGCCGGCAAGCCCAGCGCTAAAAACCCAAGCGCTGCGCGCTGCCCCCCCAGCCCAGGCACTGACCTGGGCTTTTTTGCGCCTGCACGTGCCAGCTCAACCTCCGCCGGGTGGCACACGAAAGCGCTCGGTCACGCAGCGCTCGGCGCGCTCCAGGGCAGCGAGCAGGCGTTGCCGCCACGGTGGGCGCTCGCCTTGCGTGCCGTTGTGCAGCAAAGCGGCTGGCAGAGTCGGCAAAGCATCAGCTTCTTCAGGCCAGGCAACGGCGGCGTCGCGGCGATGTGCGCTTGGGTGACGGGTGCTTGGAGTCGGGTTTGTCATAGCCAGCCATGCTCGGCCTGCGGCTAACATCTGTAAAGTTGAATTAACTGACGACTCAATTTATAAAAGCTGATGCGTAATCTCAACCTCGACCAGCTGCAAACCCTGGTCGCCATTGCCGATCTGGGCACCTTTGCCGCCGCTGCGCAGGCCTTGCATCTGGCGCCGCCCACCGTCAGCCTGCACATCAAAGAGCTGGAGTCGCGCCTGGAAGCCACGCTGGTGGTACGCGGCCGGCGCCAGGCAGAGCTGACGCCCGCCGGCCAGGTGCTGGTGCAAGAGGGCCGCAAGCTGCTGGCTGCCAGCGACGACCTGGTCGAGCTGGTGCAGCGCCGCGCCAGTGGTCGCGAAGGCATGGTGCGCATTGGCGTATCGGCCGGCGTCAGCACCCGGCTGCTGCCCCTGATGCTGGAGGCGCTGAGCGAGCGCAGCCCCGGCGTGGAAGTACGGCTGGAAGCGGTAGGCTCCAGCCTGGCCATGCAGCGCTTGCAAGCGGGCAGCCTGGACATTGCCATCGTCGCCAGCCCACAAGCGCCGAGCATCGACGTGCGCCTGACACCTTGGCGCAACGACGCCATGGTGGCCTTGCTGCCCGGCAGCTGGGAGGCGCCCGATGTGGTGACACCGGGGTGGCTGGCCGAGCGGCGCTGGGCATCGTTTGCGCCCGCTACGCAAATGCATGGGCTGGTGTCTTCCTGGTTTCACCAAGCCGGCTACCGCCCGCGCCCTTTTTTGATGCTCAGCTACCAAGGCGCGCTCAAAAGCCTGGCGGCCGCCAGCCAGTGCGCGGCGCTCTTGCCGCTGGAAGAAGTGGCCGACCAGTTGGACAAGCCCGATGTGCAGATGCGCCACCTCTCGCCGCCGTTGATGCGCCCCATGGCCGTAGCGCAGCGCGTGCTGAACACGCCGCAGCCGGCCGTGGAAGCGGTGTTGGAAGTACTGGCCAAGTTCGCCAGCGAGTAAACCCGCACCTGCAACAGGCCAGCAGGCGACAGTGCCGCTGCACCAGCGCATGGACAATGCCTGCAACTCCCCAACTTGCCTACCGATGGACACCCGCCAATCTCTGGATGCCCGCGCCATTGCGCTGATGGTTTTGCTCAGCCTGGTCTGGAGCGGCCAGCAAATCGTACTCAAAGTCACCGCGCAAGACGCATCGCCCATGATGCAAATTGGCCTGCGCTCAGGCGCAGCTGCCGTGCTGGTGTGGCTGTGGATGCGTTGGCGCGGCCAGCGCCTGCAGTTTGCCGATGGCAGTTGGCGCCCCGGCCTGGTAGTAGGCGCCCTCTTTGCCGCTGAGTTTGTGCTGGTGGGCGAGAGCCTGCGCCACACCAGTGCAGCGCACCTCGTGGTGCTGCTCTACACGGCGCCCATCTGGGCCGCCTTGGGCTTGCATGCCAAGCTGCCATCAGAGCGACTGGCGCCCCTGCAGTGGCTGGGCATTGCGCTGGCCTTTGTCGGCATTGCGATTGCGTTTTTGTGGCGCAGCGGCAGCACCGCGGGCGGCAGCGCCAGCCACACGGCCAGCACGCTCTGGGGTGATCTGCTGGCTTTGCTGGCCGGCATGTTTTGGGGTGCCACCACGGTCGGCATCCGCACCACACGCCTGTCCAACCTGCCGGCATCGCAAACCCTGTGGTACCAGCTAGTCGTGGGCTTTGTGGTACTGGTGGTGGTGGCCAGCGCCAGCGGCCAAGGCCACATCAGCCCCACGCCCGCTTTCTGGGCCAGCATGGCCTTCAACATTCTGCCCATGGCCTTTGCCAGCCTGCTCACCTGGTTCTGGCTACTGCGCCAGTACCTGGCTTCGCAACTGGGCGTGCTGACGTTCTTGACGCCCATCTTCGGCGTCATACTCGGCGCCTGGCTGCTGAACGAACCCATCACGCCCGGCTTTGTGCTCGGCGCCCTGGTGGCCTTGGTGGGCGTGGTGCTGGTCAGCGGCCACGGTTGGCTGGCAGGGCGGCGTGTAGCGACGTAATGACTATCAGATCGAAAACTTCTAACGCTCTGCGCTCGCACGCCATCAGCTAAAAAGGCTCTAAGCCACATCCACCGGGAAGCCCATCGTCTCTGCGTAACTGAGCGCATCGGCATGCGGCTCGACGATCTGCCCCATAGGCACGCGCTTGAAAGGCTGAAAGCAACCATCCTCCGCCTCAAAGTACGGCTCGCGCTTGATGGCCCATTGGTTCACCCACTTGCGTGGCTCGACCGGATAGCTGTTCTGGCCTATCACCAGAAAATCCTCGCCATCCCACATCCCGATATCGCCATTGCGCCCCTTGCCCAGGTACCACGCGCCTTTGACGAGCTTTTTGCGGGGGATCTGGGTGAGGATCTGAAGCAGGGTTGGCTCAGGCGCCTGATCGTCGCTCATTGCGCCGCCTTGCTGTCGATCAACGCGACAAACTGGTCGCCACGAATCCAGTTGGAGAGGACTTTGCCACTGAGATTGGCGATGTCGTCCACCTTGAAGCTGCGATTTTGCAGGGCAGGCAGATCGGTGTTTTGCAGCTTGTTCGAGCCTCCCATAAAACCGACCAACTTGGAGGCACCTTGCTGACGGCACACCTTCAACAGATCGGCATAGTCCAACAGCTCGAGGTAGTTCTTGCGGCTACCTCCGGCCTGCGTGCCGTTACGGGCATGGCGGTCCATGGCATCCAGCATCAGCAGTTGTTTGTGCAATGCTGGCCATTGGTCTGCGTAGGCGCCCTCTGCCAGGGTTCCAGGCAGATCACCAAAGCTCAGCCACTGCCAGTTGTCACGCCCCACCGTCCAGCTGTCCGGGCGGCTCATGACCTTGGGTGCCAGGTAAATCACTTGGCTGCTGCGGCACGCACGCAGCTTGGCACTCAGTTGCTCCTCGTCTTGCACGCCATAGGCTTCAATCATTAGTTGTCGAACCCTTTGGTACTTACCGCGCTCCTGTGACGCGTTGCCAATCTCCATCAGTTCGGTCAATAAAAACTCCGCACTCTCCGCTTGAATCCGCGCCTGCAGCTCTTCATAAATAGC
This sequence comes from Comamonas trifloxystrobinivorans, assembly GCF_043359985.1. Taxonomy (NCBI): domain Bacteria; kingdom Pseudomonadati; phylum Pseudomonadota; class Betaproteobacteria; order Burkholderiales; family Comamonadaceae; genus Comamonas; species Comamonas trifloxystrobinivorans. The sequence goes on along the minus strand of NZ_JBHZGV010000015.1, from coordinate 10,840 downwards.
CGCCTGCTCGGCTCGGAAAGTGGTGTCCGTCGTTTTCAACTCGACCAACAGCAACTCGTTGGTCGTCAAATTCAGCATCAACCAGTCGATATTGGTGGACTGCATATTGCCCAGCTTACGGATCGGGAACTCCGGGCTGAGCATCACGACCGAGCCGTTGTCCAGCAACGTCGTCAAGACATCGGCCATAAAAAAGCCCAGCACCGGCCCGATGGAGCGCTCTACTTGCACCTTGGGGATCATGGCGCCGTCGATCAAATGCGCGACCAATGCCTCAAAAAAAGGCAGGTCGGGTTGAGAATGGGGCTGCGAATTGCTGTGGTCTAACATGGGATTCCTCAATGAAAAAAGCGCACCCTCTCTATTCTTTTGAGAAGGCGATTTGTTTAGCGGTTTTCTAAGAATTTACTAAGGGTTTGTACTGATTCGTGAAGTTTCCGAGTGCTGTGCATCGAAGGAATGCGCAAATCTTTCACAAGCCACCCAAAAGTCGATATACAGACCACCGCACCAACGCTGCCACCGGCAGAGTATAAAAACAGAATTATTTGGTTACAAACAGCCGCCAATTCTCACCCATGCTGAGTCAGACTGCTGTCACTTGTGCCGTTATTTGGAGCGCCATCGCTCCGCATGCTGCAGCACTACCCATTTAATAACTGCGCGCGTACCAGTTGCGTTTTTTAAAAGTGCATTGGCCCATGGGCGGCACCTCCCCACCTGTCACCACCGGGCATGGCGAGCGCCTGTGGCTGGTGCATGATCAAAACGCCATGCCACAGCCAACACACTCCATGCCGCCATCCGAAGCGCCAGCCAGCCCCCCTATCCGCCACCCGGTTGCCATTGCCCTGGCCTTATCGCTGGGCGCCGCAGTGGCGCTGGGGATTTCGCGCTTTTCGTATGGCTTGCTGTTGCCGCCGATGCGGGCCGATCTGGGCTGGTCGTACCTGGTGGCGGGCAGCATGAACACGGCCAACGCCGTGGGCTACTTTGCCGGCGCCTTGGTGACGCCGTGGCTCATGCGTCGCTTGGGCGCCTGGCGTTTGCTGATGGCGGGCGCGGTGCTGGCAGGTGTTTTCATGCTGGCCTCGGGCGCCATTACTGCCACCGCAGCGCTGATGCTACAGCGCGTGCTGGCGGGCGCGGCCAGTGCGCTGGTGTTTATCGCCGGCGGCGTGCTGGCGGCGCGTTTGGGCTCGCTTTACCCGCGCAATGCCGGTTTTCTGATCGGGCTGTATTACGGCGGTACCGGCATTGGCATTGCGCTGTCGGCCTTGCTGGTGCCTGCGGCTTTGGACGCAGCGCAGGCGCAAGGCGTGGCGCACGGCTGGCAGTGGCCGTGGCTCGGCCTGGGTCTGGCCTGTTTTGTGGCGGCTGCTGCCATGGCTTGGCCCGCACGCCAGATTGGCGAGCCGGCACGCGCTGCCGCCGGTACGGGCCAGTTCACGCTGCGCGATTTTGGTTTTGGCCTGGGCGGCTATTTCATGTTTGGCGCAGGCTATATCGGCTACATGACTTTTGTGGTGGCGCTGCTGCAGCAGCAAGGCATGTCGCCCGGCCGCATCACCACTTTTTACGCGCTGCTGGGCCTGGCGGTGTTGGCCAGCTCGCGCATCTGGGCGCGCATGCTCGATTACTTCAAAGGCGGCGAGTCACTCGCCATCTTGAACCTGGTGCTGGCCGTGGTCACCGCCCTGCCCGCGCTCACCTCGGAGGTGCCGGTAGTGTTTGTCTCGGGCATGGTGTTTGGCGCGGTGTTTCTGTCGGTCGTGGCATCCACCACCGCCTTGGTGCGCCACAACCTGCCGCCCAGCGCCTGGCCGGCCGGCATCAGCGCTTTCACCACCGTGTTTGCGCTGGGCCAGATCGTCGGCCCCACCTTGGTCGGCTGGGTGGCCGATGGCGCGGGTGGCCTGGAGCGCGGCCTGGTGGTATCCGCCGCTTGCTTGCTGCTGGGCGCGGGCTTGGCCTGGCGGCAAAAGGCTTTGGCGCAGCAGACTCACTGATGACTCGCAGCCCGAACTGCTTGTCCGCCATCTAACCGTTGGAGTGTGTAGCAGGCGCCCAAGCTCCGGCCAAGGCTTTGTACAGGCCGATGCTGGAGCGCACCGCGTTGATCTGGCTTTGCGCCTTGGCGTCTTGCGCTGCCAGTTGTTCACGCTGCGCATCCAGCACTTCAAACAGGCTCAAACTGCCGCCCTGGTACATGCGCTGGGCCAGTTGTGCGGATTGGTCCCGCTGCGTGGCAGCTTCATCCAGCGCCGCCCACTCTTCGCTGTTGCGCTGTACTTGCACGAGTGCGTTTTCTGTTTCCTCCAAGGCCAGCAGCACACTTTGCTGGTATTGCGCGAGCGCTTGCGCAGCGCCCGCCTCGCTGGCCGCAATGCGCGCCCGCACCCGGCCCACGTCCAAAAACGACCAGTCGATGCCCAGAAACAAGCTGGCGTTGGCCGCTCTGCCAGTGAAAAGGTCGTTACCTGCCAGCGTGAAGCTGCCCAGCAAGGCGCCCAAGGACAGCTGTGGAAACAGGTCCGCCGTTGCCACGCCAATGCGCGCAGTGGCCGAGTGCAGGCGCGCTTCTGCTGCGGCGATGTCTGGCCTTCGGCGCAGCATGTCTGCCGGGCTGCCCGGGTCCAGCATGGGCGGTATGGCGGGTAGCGGGCTGGCGGTTGCCAATGCGGCGATCAGGCTGTCCGGGCTCTGGCCCGCCAGCACCGCAAGCCGATGCTGCTGCGCTGCGATTTGTGTTTGCAGCCCGGGAATGCGCGCTTGCGTGGTTTGCAGTTGCGCACGCGCCCGGCTCAGGTCAAGGTCCGTAGCGCTGCCCGCCTGCAAACGCCGCTCGACCAATTGCCAGGTGTCGCGCTGGTTTTGCTCTGCCGCTTGGGCCAGTTGCAGGCGCGTTTGCGCGCCCCGCAATTGCACGTAGGCGTCTGCCACCTGCGCAGCAATCACGATTTGCAGCGCCTCCAGGTCGGCCTGTGATGCGCTCACCTGCGCTGCGTCAGACTCCACCGAACGGCGTACGCGCCCCAGCCAGTCCAGCTCCCAGCTCGCAGCCATGCCTGCGCTGTAGGAGCGTGTGGATCGCGCCTGCCCAGGGCTGGTCTCGTCGGTGCTGAGCTTTTGCTGCGTAGCCCTGCCGCTCATGGTTGCAGTGGGGAAGCGGTCCATCTGCGTGTGCGTCAGCATGGCTTGGGCCGATTGCAGTCTTGCCACAGCCGCGCCCAGCTCGTGGTTGCGCTCCAGCGCCTGTTGCACCAATTGCGTGAGCTGCGCATCACCAAACTGGCTCCAGAACGCTGGGTCACGCACATCGCGACGGCTCAGCATCGTGAGATGGACGCCGCCATCCGCTTGCTGGCGCGCAAACTGCGCCGGCACCGCGCCTTCGGTGGTGGGCGCATGGAAGTCCGGCCCGAGCGCCGCACAGCCCGACAACACCAGGCAACAGGCCAGGGCCATGCTGCTGAGAGGACAAGGTTTAAGCATGGGAATTCTCCTCGGCAGTGGATGCGGGCAGGACCGGCTTGCCCGGCTCAGCGGCCTGGCCGTGCGGGTGGAGTTGCTGGCCGCTCAGTTTTCGCAAGCTGACGTAGAACACCGGCGTGAGGAAGAGCCCGAAGATGGTCACGCCCAACATGCCCGAGAACACGGTGACGCCCGTGGCGGCGCGCACTTCCGCACCTGCGCCATGGCCTACCAGCAGCGGAATGGCGCCCGCGATAAAGGCGATGGAGGTCATCACAATGGGGCGCAGCCGCAGGCGGCAGGCTTCGCGCGCCGCGTCCCAGGTGTTGGCGCCTTGCATCTCCAGCTCGCGCGCAAATTCCACAATCAAGATCGCGTTCTTGCAGGCCAGCCCCATGAGCACTACCAGCCCCACTTGCACGAAGACGTTGTTGTCCCCGCCCGAGAGCCACACGCCAAACAGCGCCGCGCAAATGCATACCGGCACGATCAGAATCACCGCCAGCGGCATGGTCCAGCTTTCATACAGCGCCGCGAGCACCAGAAACACCAGCATCACCGCCAATGCAAATACGACGACGGCGGCGTGGCTTTGCTCCACCTGCTGGTAGCTCATATCAGTCCAGGCCAGCTCAATGCCGGGCGGCAGGGTCTGGTCTGCAAGCTCGCGCAGCTTGGCCAGTGTTTCCGACGATGACAGCACCCGCGGGTCGGCATCGCCAATCAGATCGGCCGCCGGGAAACCGTTGTAGCGCAGCACGGGATCGGGCCCGTAGCTGGGCACGACGCTCACCATCGCATCCAGCGGCACCATGTCGCCGTTGCTGTTGCGGGTTTGCAGCCGGCCAATGTCTTCTGCGGTCTGGCGGTAATCCGCATCGGCTTGCAGCATGACGCGGTAGACGCGGCCAAAGGCATTGAAGTCGTTCACATACACCGACCCGAGGTAGGCCTGCAGCGTCTGAAACACATCGTTCAAAGCCACCCCTTGCGCCTTGGCCTTGGTGCGGTCTACCTTGACTTCCAGCTGCGGAATATTGGACTGGTAGGCGCTCACGGGGTAATGCATGCCAGGGGTTTTGGCAATCGCCGCCTGGAATGCGCCCAAGGCCTGTTGCAGCGCGGCGTAGCCCAGGCCGGCACGGTCTTCCAGAAACAAGGAGTAGCCCGAGCCATTGCCCAGTCCTTGGATGGGCGGCGGCATCAGCGCATAGCCAAAGCCGCCGTCCATGGCTGCCAGCTTGGCGTTGAGTTCTGCGCTGATTTCGGTGGCGCTGCGCTGGCGTTGCGAGAAGGGTTTGAGAATCACATACGCGCTGGTGAGGTTGGGCGTGTTGGTGCCTTGCAGCGCGTTCATTCCGGCAAATGCGGGGACGGACTCTATGCCCTCCACCGCCAGGGCGTGGCGCGTCATCTCGCGGGTCGCTTCGTGGGTGCGTTGCAGCGATGCGCCTTCGGGCAGTTTGGCGCCGGCAAACAGGTAGAGCTTGTCTTGCATGGGAATAAAGCCGCCGGGCACGTTGTTGAACAGCAAGGCGGCTGCGCCCAGCAGCGCCAGGTACACCACAAACACCAGGCCACGCAGTTTGAAGGAGCGCGCCACCGCGCTTTCGTAACGCTGGCCGCTGCGATCGAACAGGCGGTTGAAGCGCTGGAAGAACCAGCCTAGGCTTGCATCCATGCCACGTGCCAGCCAATCCTTGCGCGTGCCATGGGCTTGCAACAGCTTGGCAGCCAAAGCGGGCGACAAGGTGAGCGAGTTGATGGCCGAGATGACGGTGGAGATGGCAATCGTCACCGCGAACTGCTTGTAGAACTGGCCGGTGATGCCATCCAGAAACGCCATGGGCACGAACACCGCGCACAACACCAGCGCAATGGCAATGATGGGCCCCGATACTTCTTGCATGGCAAGGTGCGCCGCCTCGCGCGGGCTATGGCCTTTTTCGATATAGCGCTCGACGTTCTCCACCACCACGATCGCATCGTCCACCACGATGCCGATGGCCAGCACCAGGCCGAACAGCGTCAAGGTGTTGATCGAGTAGCCCAGCAGATACAGCCACGCAAACGTGCCCACGATGGACACCGGCACGGCCAGCAGCGGAATGATGGATGCGCGCCAGGTCTGCAAAAACACGATCACCACCAACACCACCAGCACCACCGCCTCGATCAGCGTGTGCTGCACCGCCTTGATGGAGTCGCGCACAAACACGGTCGGGTCCCACAGGTACTGAAACTCCGCGCCCGGCGGCAAAGTTTTGGAGAGGCGCTCCAGCGTCTTGTACACCTGGTCGGCCACACCCAGCGCATTGGCGCCTGGCGTCAGATAAATGCCGATGGCCGCCATGTTCTTGCTGTTGAGCGATGCGCGCAGCGTGTAATCGCTGGCACCCAGTTCCAGGCGAGCCACATCCGACAGATACACCAGCTGCCCGTCTGCCCCCGTTTTGAGCACGATGCGGCCAAATTCCTCAGGGCTTTGCAGGCGGCCTTGGACATTGATCGACAACAGCTTGTCCGTGCCTTTCCTACTGGGCTCGGCGCCCAATTGGCCGGCAGAGACCTGCACGTTCTGCTCGCGTATGGCGGCAATCACCTGGTTGGCCGTCAACTGCCGGGCGGCAACCTTCGCCGGGTCCAGCCAGATGCGCATGGCGTAGTCGCCCGAACCGTACACCCCCACATCACCAATGCCGGGAATGCGCGCCAGCTCATCCTTGACCCGCAAAGTAGCGTAGTTGCGCAGGTACAAGGTGTCGAGCTTGCCGTCTGACGAGGCCATGCCCACATACATCAGCGAGGTGGCCGATCGCTTCTGCGTGGTAATGCCGTACTGGCGCACTTCCTCGGGCAAGCGGCTCTGCGCCTGACTGACGCGGTTTTGCACGCGCACGGCAGCGGCATCGGGATCGGTGCCCGGGCGGAAGGTGGAGACCACTTGCAAGCTGCCATCCGATGCGGCGACCGACTTCATGTACATCAGCCCTTCAACACCGTTGATGGCCTCTTCCAGCGGCACCGCCACCGACTCGGCAATCTCCTTGGGATTGGCACCGGGGTACGTGGCGCGCACCACCACGCTGGGGGGCACCACCTCGGGGTACTCGCCCGATGGCAGCTGGGGAATGGCGATCACGCCGACAGCCAGCGTGATGATGGACAGCACAATCGCGAAGATGGGCCGGTCGATGAAAAATTTGGAAAAATCCATGCCGTTCCCCGTTTATTGCTTGCCCGGCTGCGCGGTTTTTTGCGGCGCCGCTGGTGCCGGTTTTTCGCCCACCTCATGCACCACGGTGGGCGCCAATGGCATGCCGGGGAAATGGATGCGCTGCATGCCTGCCACCACCAATTGCTCGCCCGCTTGCAGGCCGGACTCCACGATGCGCAAGCCGCCAGCCATGCGTCCCAATCGGACTTCGCGCCGCTCTGCCCGGTTGTCTGGGCCCACCAGGTAAACGTATTTGCGATCCTGATCGGTGAGCACCGCCTTGTCGTCAATCAGCACGGCAGAGAAATCGGCGCGGCCCTGCATCTGCACGCGGGCAAACATGCCCGGCGTGAACAGACCGTGGTCGTTGTTCAACGTGGCTCGCACACTGATCGTTCCGGTTTGCGGGTCCAGGCGGTTGTTGGTAAAGCCGATCTGGCCGGTATGCGGAAAGCCTTCGTCGCTGAGCAGGCCAATGCGCACCGCTGCCGGGCCGGCCTGCGCATCGGCCTCCCTGCCCAACAGCTTGCTGCGCAACAGACTTTGCTCATCGGCATCAAAGTACACATACACCGGGTTCTGCGAGACCACCGTGAGCAGAACGCTTTGATCGGCCTGCGCAAGGTTGCCCACGGTCAGCATCGCCCTGCCTGCCACGCCGGTGATGGGCGCTCTCACCTGGGTAAAACCAAGCTCCAGCTGCGCCGTGGCCACTGCCGCCTCCGCCGCGCTGACGCTGGCTACCGCTTGCGCCAGGGTGCCTGCGCGGTTGTCCGCCTCTTCAGCGGAGATGGCCCGGTCGACCAGCAAAGTCTGCGCACGTTTGTCTTGCGTCCGGGCCAGTGCGGCGGCCGCTTTGGCGCGTTGCAACTGGGCCTGGGCGCTGGCCAGCGCGGCTTTATAAGTGCGGGCGTCAATGCTGAACAGCACCTGGCCCTTGCGCACCAACTGCCCTTCACGGAAATGCAGGCTGTCGATGTAGCCGCTCACCCTTGGACGGATATCTACCGTGTCTTGCGCGGCAATACGGCCATTGAAGCTGTCCCACTGCTGCACTTGCTGCGCTTGCACCACCGCGACACTGACCGGCGCTGGCGGCGGCCCGCCCGAGGCGGCCTGCGCCTTCTCCGCCTTACCCGGCCCGCAGGCCGATATGGCCACGCACAGCGCGCCTACTGCCATGGCCGAACCCAGGCGCGCTGCGCCGCGCAAGCTGATTGCTGATGTCATGTAACAAGCCCTTTTCTCTGATGTCTGTCGCCTGGCCCGCCCGCGGTCGACCATGGGGGAACGGGCGTGGCCTCAATGGCCACACGGGACACAAACCCGCTTTTGCCCATTGCCGACAGCCATTCTTCAAGCTAAAGTGCACTTTAAGTCAAGAGAAATGAGGTACCACCATGGCTTTTGGGGATGATGAGCTGCTGCCTATTGGCACCATTGCCAAGCGCAGCGGTGTCAACGCATCGGCATTGCGCTACTACGAGTCGCTGGGGTTGATCGAATCCGTGCGCAGCGGCGCCGGGCATCGCCGCTACCACCGCTCGGTCTTGCGCCGTGTGGCCTATATCGTGTTCGCGCAGCGGCTGGGCTTTCAGCTCGAAGAAATTACCGGCCAACTCAATGGCTTGCCCAAGCACCATGCGCCCAGCGGCGAAGAGTGGAACACCCTCTCTCAAACCTGGATCAGCCGGGTCGACGAGCGAATTGGGGAGCTGATGCAGTTGCGCAGAAGTCTGGAGAACTGCATAGGCTGCGGTTGTTTGTCGATGAAGGTCTGCAATGTCTTCAACCGTGCCGACTGCATCAGCGAAAAAGGCGCAGGCCCCAGGCTGTGGCTGGGCGACAAGCTCACGCCCGTAGCCGACGGCGAATAAGGCACGCTCCCAGCCGCCCGCTTTGACCCGCCCCCAAAAAACGAAACGCGCCGCAAAAACGGCGCGTTGGTCATCGGCTAACGCTGCTCTTTAGCGCTGCTTACTTGGCATACCAGGCCAGGCCGTTGTCTTGGAACACGCCTGGGTTGGCTTGCATGGCGGCGATCTCTTGGACGTTGGCGCTGTAGACGTGGGTGCCAGTCTGCCAGTTGTAGAAGCGGTAGAAGGCGTTCAGGCCGGCACCTGCTTGCTGGTAAGCCTGGAAGGCCACGCCTTCGTAGCGGAAATTGGGCAACACGGCGATCACCATATCGCGCTCAGCCACGCTGGCGGTGTAGAAGTGGGCGCCGGTGGCGGTGTTGAGAAAGCCGTACACATCGACAGCAGCGGGGGCAGCCACTTCGGGGTAGAGCCACTGCTTGACGGCGGGAAACACCTTGTCGAAACGCGAGTAGTTGTTGGTGCCGCCGGTGTTGCTGCAAGAGGCTGAGCCGTTGGAGAGCATGCCGGTAACCACGCCGTTCACAAACAGGGCCGAGCCGCTGCTGCCGCCTTCGGTGGTGCCTTGGCTCCACTGCACACGGTAGAAGTTGTCGTTCATCTCGTTGCTGGCGCGGCAGCTGTAGTAACCATTGCCAGGCGTGCAGGCCGAGCTGCCGACAATGCTGCCGAAGCTGATTTTTTGCAGATCGCCGCGGGGATGGTGGATGCCCACCACCGCTGCGCCCTTGGCCACCGGGTTGGCGTCCCAGCCGGCAAAAACAGCACCTGCGGGTGGCGCATCGTTGAGCAGCAGCAAGCTGGCATCGGGCGAAGCCGAGGTGTAGAGCAGTTGCGCGCCGCCCTTGAGCGTTTTGCTGGCCGACGACAGCAGGCGGCTGTTGCAGCTGGGCGTGCGGTAGAACCAGAAGGTTTGCAGCGACGAGGCCACGGTTTGCGTGCTGATGCAGTGGTTGGCCGTCATGAAGAAAGGCTTGCCGCTGCCGGCGCGGTCGTTGAGCAAGGTGCCGGTGCACAGGTAAGCGCCCTGCTCGGTAACGTAGTGCATGCGGGCCACGGCATCGCGCTGGGCGGCGTAGGCGTCGTAGCAGGTCGAATCCAGCGTGCAGGCAGCGGCGTTGTTGATCTTGGCTTCCATGTGGCTGCCGTCGTCAATCAGCTTGAAGATGTTTTCGTAGATATGCACAACCTGGGGCGCAGCCACTTGCACGCCGGCGCTGGCCACGCCAGCAGGCAGCTCGATCTCGACCGTCAGCTCATCGCCGTCGACAGCCGGCGTCCACCAGGTGCGGCCGGCCACCGAGTTGTCGCCCGCCTTGGCATTGTTTTGCAGAGCCTGGGCAATGCGCTCGCCCGTGGTTTCGCTGGCCTGGTCGCGCCAGTCAGGGGCATAGACACGCACGATGGCATTGGCCGGCAGCGCTTGCACCAGCAGGCCCACGCGCAGACCGAAAGCCTCGTTGGAGACAAAACTTAGCGCCGCCACCTGGCCACCGCTGGCCGTTGCTTGCCAGCGCAGCGCTGCTTGCGTGGCCGCTACCGTGCCGGTGGCACTGCTGGCGCGAGGGGCGCCAATGCGCACGCCGTCGTTGCTATCTGCCGCGGCTGCCTTGGGCTGCACCCAGGCACCCAGCTCCACCAAGGTAGGCGCTACCGGGGCCAAACGGGCGCTTTTCATCGCCATCGCCACCGGAGTCTGGCTGGCTGGCTGCACACGCGCCGCCACGTTTTGCGCCAGAGCCGAACCCGCCACCAGGCACAAAGCCAGGGCCGAGCCAGCGACACGAACCGTTTGCAGCGAAGTATTGAGCCAGCGAATCATTTTTAATCTCCTGATAGCCAAATCTTTGATGGAGTCAATGGTATCAATAGATTTTTCAAAACACATCATCGAAATCGATTCATTGACATTTGTTTGAAGATATTTTGTGTGAATAGATTTTGTTAATTTTGAAATCAAATGCTTCATGCGCAACCAGTTCCAAGTGAATCGGAAACTGGATCAGTGCTGGCTTTATGAATTTCGCAAGCAGTTGCTCACATGTGCTTACGAGTGCAGATAGATGGAAGCGTTGGCTAGGCCCGCCGGTTGCGACAGAAACGGGTGACAAAGTGGCGGATCTGGTGCGCAGGGGCTGGCACGGAGCCTTCACACGCCCTCTCGCGGGAGCCTCATAGAAGACGCAGCTCTTGCAGGCTGTTGGCTGTTGGCTGTTGGCTGTTGGCTGTTGGCTGTTGGCTGTTGGCTGTTGGCTGTTGGCTGTTGGCTGTT